>NZ_PSUC01000002.1:0-103388 GCF_002931635.1 Rathayibacter sp. AY2B7
TCGTCCGCGGTCGCGAGTTCGACGAGATCTACGACCTGGTCGGCATCCGCGTCCTCGTGAATTCGGTGCGCGACTGCTACGCCGTGCTCGGCTCGATCCACGCCCGCTGGACGCCGATGCCGGGCCGGTTCAAGGACTACATCGCCACTCCGAAGTTCAACCTCTACCAGTCGCTGCACACGACGGTCGTCGGGCCGAAGGGGCGTGCGGTCGAGATCCAGATCCGCACCAACGAGATGCACCAGCACGCGGAGTTCGGCATCGCGGCGCACTGGAAGTACAAGGAGCAGATGGCCACCGGCAAGGTGCCCACCTCCGGATCGAACGACACCGACCTCGCCTGGCTCGCGCACCTCTCGGACTGGCAGTCGGAGACCACCGACCCGAACGAGTTCCTCGACTCCCTCCGCTTCGAGATCGGCGCCAAGGAGGTCTACGTCTTCACCCCGAAGGGACGCGTGATCGGCCTGCCGACTGGTGCGACCCCGGTCGACTTCGCCTACGCGGTGCACACCGAGGTCGGGCATCGGACGATGGGCGCCAAGGTCAACGGGCGCCTCGTGCCGCTCGAGTCGGCTCTGACGACGGGCGACGTGGTCGAGGTCTTCACCTCGAAGAACCCCGACTCGGGACCGAGCCAGGACTGGCTCCACTTCGTGCAGAGCCCCCGGGCACGCAACAAGATCCGGCAGTGGTTCACCAAGGAGCGGCGCGACGAGGCGATCGAGCAGGGCAAGGACTCCATCGCCCGGGCGATGCGGAAGCAGAACCTGCCGCTGCAGAAGCTGATGAGCCAGGACACCTTCACCGAGGTGGCCAGCCAGCTGCGCTACAACGACGTCGAGGCGCTCTACGCGGCCGTCGGCGAGGGCCACGTCTCGACCCAGTCGGTGCTCGAGAAGGTCGTCTCCTCCATCCAGGGCGATCCGGAGTCGGACGAGAACGAGGTCACCCTCCCGCGCTCGCCTCGGCCGCGGAGCCGGAGCAGCGAGTCGGGCGTCCTCGTGAAGGGTGCGCCGGACATCCTCGTGAAGCTCGCGAAGTGCTGCACCCCGGTTCCGGGCGACCAGATCGTCGGATTCGTGACGCGGGGAGCCGGCGTCTCCGTGCACCAGGCGAACTGCCACAACGTGCAGGAGCTGCTGAAGGAGCCGGAGCGGATCGTCGACGTCGAGTGGGCGCCGTCCTCCAAGAGCATCTTCCTCGTGCAGATCCAGGTCGAGGCGCTGGACCGCTCGGGCCTGCTGAGCGACGTGACGCGCGTCCTCTCGGA
This sequence comes from Rathayibacter sp. AY2B7, assembly GCF_002931635.1. Lineage (NCBI taxonomy): Bacteria > Bacillati > Actinomycetota > Actinomycetes > Micrococcales > Microbacteriaceae > Rathayibacter > Rathayibacter sp. AY2B7. The sequence goes on from NZ_PSUC01000002.1 coordinate 1,274, forward strand.
GCACCACGTCAACATCCTCTCGGCGACGGTCTCGACCTCGAGCGACCGGCTGGCGATCAGCCGGTTCGTCTTCGAGATGGGCGACACCACCCACCTGGACCGCGTGCTGAACGCCGTGCGCCGGATCGACGCCGTCTACGACGTCTACCGGGTGAACGCGGGCTGATCCCCGGGCGGCGCCTCGCCGAGCGCCGCCCGCAGCCGTCGTCCGACGATCCTCCGTCCGGCGACGGCGCTGCCCTCCTCCAGCCTCGCGAGGACGGCGTCGAGGCCGGTCCGGGTGCTCCGAGAGAGCGCCCGGAGGATCGCGCCCGCGTCCTCCGTCCGGGCGAGGTCGATCAGGGTGCGGGCAGGCGACGTGACCGGCGCGCCGCCGAGAAGGACGACGTCGTCCTCGTCGAGCAGGACCTCGTGGCAGCGCAGGCGGGGGTTCGACGGCGCCTGCCGGCGCTTCCGCCGGTCGATCGAGGCGCTGTGCACCGGCGGTGGGCCGTGCGTCGCTCCGTGCACCCACGCGGCGGAGAGACGATCGGCGACGGCGCCGCGGGGGAGCAGCGAGCGCAGGGAGGCGGCCCGCTCTGGCGCCCCCAGGGGCAGGTCCGCGACGAGGAAGCCCTCGCCGAGCGCGACCAGCTCGCCATCGAGGCGGGCGGCGCACAGCTCCGCGAGAGGGAGGTGCCCGGGGAGGAGCACGGAGGGGAGGCGCATCCGGCCATGCTGGCCGATGCACCTCCCCTCTGGAGCGTCGCGAGCGGATCTGTGGAGGGATCCGCCGGAGCGGGTCTAGCCGATCGCGTCGAGCCAGACCTTGCGGGCGTCGAGCGCCTCCTGCGCCTGGGCGATCGCGTCGCGGTCGCCGCGCGCCTTCGCCTCGTCGAGCTCGTCCTGGAGCTTCTGGATCGCGGCGGTCAGCTGCGAGGCGAGACCCTCGGAGCGGGCCTTGCGCTCCGGGTTGCTGCGGTTCCAGTGCTCCTCGTCGAGCTTGCGGACGTGCGCCTCGACCTTGCGGAGGCGGTCCTCGACGGTGCGCACCTGCTCGCGCGGCACGCGGCCGACGGCGTCCCAGCGCTCCTGGATCGAGAGCAGCACCCGCTTGGCCTTCTCGCGGTCCTGCTCCTGCAGGAGCGACTCCGCCTCCTCGAGGAGGGCGAGCTTGAGGTCGAGGTTCTCGGTGTACTCGACGCTCTCCTGAGCGACGATCTCGGCCTTGGCGCCGTAGATCGCGTCGCCGGCGGCCTTGAAGCGCGCCCAGAGCGCGTCGTCGAACCGCTTGCCGGCACGGCCTGCGACCCGCCAGCGCTCGAGGAGCGCGCGGTAGTCCGGGATGGCGTCGGCGCCCTGGGGCACCAGCGCCTCGGCCTGGTCGATGAGCGCCTGCTTGGCCTGCTTGGCCTCGCGGTGCGCGGAGTCGAGGTCGGCGAAGAACGCCTTGCGGTTCTGCTCGATCGTGGTGCGCGCACCGCGGAACCGGCGCCACAGCTCGTTCGCGTCGTTCTTGGGCAGGCGCGGACCCTGCTGCTGGTGGTTCTGCCAGCGGGCGAAGAGGTCGTCGATCGCGGCGCTGGCCTGCTTCCACTGCGTCTTCGCCGGGTCGACCGCCGCCAGGGCCTCGGCCTCGGCGACGATGGCCTCGCGGTAGGCGAGGGCCTCGGAGAGCGCGGCCTTCGACTCGGCCGCCTGCTGCTCGGTCAGATCCTCGACGGAGCCGCTCAGCGCGTCGACCCGGGTCTGCAGCGACTCGAGGTCGCCGACCGCGTTCGCCTGCGCGATGGCCGCGGACAGCGACTGCACCGTGCGGGCGACGTCTCCGGCGGGTGCGCCCCGCTTGGCGCGCTGCTCGAGCAGGGAGACCTGCCCGGCGAGCTCCGTGTACTTGCGCTCGTAGTAGGCAAGCGCCTCCTCGGGAGTCGCATCGGGGTACTGGCCGACCTCTCGCTCCCCGTCGCCGACGCGGACGTAGACCGTCCCGTCGTCGCCGACCCGTCCCCACGGCTGCTGGTCACTCATCGCTCGGAGCCTCACCTTGCTGTTCGATGTCGTGCTTCTCGGTGCCCGTCGCGTCGTCGGCCGGTGGGGCTCGACGGCCGGAGGGCCGAAGACCGCGCTCGGCCGCGAACGGGCAGTGACGACAAGCCTATTGCACTCCCCGCGCGGGCGGACCGTGACGACGCCGCGGGTGCGGCTACTGGACGGAGACGGAGGTGATGGACACGGGCTCGGCGGGGGCGCCGTCACCCGATCCGTCGGCCGTGCCCTTCGACACGACGTCGCTGACGAGGGCGTCGAGTCCCGAGGTGACCTGCCCGAGCACGGTGTACCCGCCGGCCGCGTCGGCGGGCAGGGTCGTGTCCTGGTAGACGACGAAGAACTGGCTGCCCTGGCTGTAGCCGTTGCCGCCCTGGCGGGCCATCGCGATGGTCCCGGCCGGGTAGACGCCGTCCTCGGGCGCGTTCTCGACGGGACCGTAGCTGTAGCCCGGTCCGCCGGTGCCGTCGCCGTCCGGGTCGCCGCACTGGAGGACGTAGAGGCCCTCCGTGGTGAGGCGGTGGCAGGAGACGCCGTCGTAGAAGCCGGACTGCGTCAGCGAGATGAAGGAGGACACCGCCTGCGGGGCGGCCGCGCCGGCGAGCGTGATGCCCAGCGGGTCCTCGCCGATCGTGAGCGTGCCCGTCCAGTCGCGGCCCTCGGCGATGTCGGAGGAGGGGACGTCGCCGGTGTTCGACCCCGTCGCCTCGGGCGTCGGGGTCGCGGAGGAGGAGGAGGTCGGCTCGGCGACCGGGGTGCCGGGGCCGCCGGAGAAGTAGAGGATCTGGGCGACGACGGCGAGCCCGATCACGACGACGGCGGCGATCGCCGCGATCACGTTGTCGCGCACGCGCCGCTTCTGCCTCGAGCGGTGGAGGCTCTGACGGGCCTGATAGGCCCGGAGCCGGGTGCGCGCCTCGCGGTCGTTCGACTTGCCCTGGGCCACGTGTTCCTCCGACGTCCTCGTCCGCGCGGCTTCGGCGCGGCGGCCCGCGCACGCAGGCCGCGTCGAGCCTACGAGAACCGCCGGAGGCGCGACAAACGCCGCTCCGTCGCGCCGGGCAGTCGGGCCGGGGCTCTGTCGGAGGCCGTCGTTACGCTGGGGGCATGACCATGCAGCAGGCCGGACTCCGCTCCGGGGCGACTCCGCTCGCCGTGCGGATGCGGCCGCGCAGCCTCGAGGAGGTCGCCGGCCAGCGCCACCTCCTGACGCCCGGCTCGCCCCTGGTCGCCCTCGCCGCCGACACCACGGGGGAGCGGGGAGCGGTGTCCGTGATCCTCTGGGGCCCTCCCGGCACGGGCAAGACCACGCTCGCGCAGGCGGTGGCCCACTCCAGCGGCCGCCGCTTCGTCGAGCTCTCCGCCGTCACGGCGGGCGTGAAGGACGTGCGGCAGGTGATGGAGGAGGCGCTCTCCACCCGCGACCTCTACGGCACGTCCACCGTGCTCTTCCTCGACGAGATCCACCGCTTCACCAAGGCCCAGCAGGACGCGCTGCTGCCCGGGGTCGAGAACGGGTGGGTCATCCTCATCGCGGCCACGACCGAGAACCCCTCGTTCTCGGTGATCGCGCCGCTGCTCTCGCGCTCGCTCCTGCTGACCCTCGAGCCGCTCAGCGACGACGACCTGGGCGTCCTGGTCGACCGCGCCCTGCACGACGAGCGGGGTCTGCGCGACTCCGTGACGCTGGAGGAGGAGGCCCGGGCGAGCATCGTGCGGCTCGCCTCCGGAGACGCCCGGCGGGCGCTGACCGCGCTCGAGGCCGCCGCCACCTCCGCCCGCTCGGAGGCCCGCGAGGCCGACCGGGTCGCCCGCGCCGCCGCCGCGGAGGACCCGGACGAGGAGGACGAGGACGATGAGGGCGCTCCCGTCGAGGCCGCCGCCGCGGAGCCCGCGCTCCCCGTGATCACGACCGAGGTCGTCGCGCGCGCCGTCGACCGCGCCCTGCTGCGCTACGACCGCAACGGCGACGAGCACTACGACGTCATCAGCGCCTTCATCAAGTCCATCCGGGGCTCGGACGTCGACGCGGCGCTGCACTACCTGGCCCGGATGATCGAGGCGGGGGAGGATCCGCGGTTCATCGCCCGCCGCATCATCGTCTCCGCGTCCGAGGACATCGGCATGGCCGACCCGCAGGCGCTCGTCGTCGCGATCGCCGCGGCGGACGCCGTGCAGTTCATCGGCATGCCGGAGGGGCGCATCCCGCTCGCCCAGGCGGTCGTGCACCTGGCGACCGCCCCGAAGTCGAACGCGTCCTACTCCGCCATCGACGCGGCCATCGCGGACGTGCGCGCGGGCCGCGCGGGCCGCGTGCCGGCGCACCTGCGCGACGCGCACTACCCCGGCGCCAAGAAGCTCGGCCACGGGAAGGGCTACCGGTACCCGCACGACGCCGACCTCGGCGTCCTCGAGCAGCAGTACCTCCCGGATCCGCTCCAGGGCGCGCGGTATTACCGGCCCACCGAGCACGGCAACGAGCGCGACGTCTCCGCACGCCTGGCGAAGCTCCTGCGCATCATCCGCGGCGACCGGGGCTGACCGCGCCGACCGCGAGCTCGCGCGACCCGCACGGGAGGCCGTGGCCTGATAGTCTTGCGAGGTTGCCCACCGCTCTGTAGCCGAGCGGAGCAGCGCATCCCTCTGAATCGCGCAGCCCGCCACTGCGGTCACCCTTCCCCCGCACCCGCGGAGGACACGACCGCGGCGACCGCCCTCCTCCCGGAGCCGGCGGTCGAGAGCTGCGACCGAACCTCTCAGACCTTGGAAGGACCACTGTGTCGACCACGTCCCGTACCCGCTCGAAGACGCGCCTCTCGCGCGCCCTCGGCATCCCCCTGACCCCGAAGGCCGCCCGCTACCTCGAGAAGCGTCCCTACGCTCCCGGTGAGCACGGCCGCTCGAAGCGCAAGGCCGACTCCGACTACGCGGTCCGCCTGCGTGAGAAGCAGCGTCTGCGCGCCCAGTACGGCATCCGCGAGAAGCAGCTCCGCATCGCCTTCCAGGAGGCGCGCCGCACCCAGGGCCTGACCGGTGAGAACCTGGTCGAGCTCCTCGAGATGCGCCTCGACGCCCTCGTCCTGCGCTCGGGCTTCGCCCGCACCACCGCGCAGGCCCGCCAGTTCGTCACCCACCGCCACATCATGGTGGACGGCAAGACGGTCGACCGCCCCTCCTTCCGCGTGAAGCCGGGCCAGGTCATCCACGTCAAGACCCGCTCCGAGGGCACCGAGCCCTTCCAGGTCGCCGCCGCCGGTGGACACGTCGACGTCCTCCCCAAGACCCCGGGCTACCTCGAGGTCGAGATCGACAAGCTGCAGGCGACGCTCCTGCGCCGCCCGAAGCGCGCCGAGGTCCCCGTGACCTGCGAAGTGCAGCTCGTCGTCGAGTACTACGCGGCCCGCTGAGTCCAGCCCCGCAGAGAAAGGCCCCGGTGTCCGCACCGGGGCCTTTCCCGTTCCCGGGGTCCCGATCCGGAGTGCCCGCCGCGCTCCGAGAGTGCCGCGCTGCGCCCGATCCGGCCGTCGCACCCGAGCCGAGCGCCGGTCCCCGGGTCCGCCCGCGTCGCGGCCCGTCGGTAGGCTGGAGTGCCGCGCTGGGCGGCATCGAACGGAGGTCACCGTGACCGGTGGAGACATCGCAGGGCTCATCGCCGCGGGGGTGTTCGCGATCCTGGTGGCGATCACCGCCGTCCCGCTCTGGAAGCTCGGGCGCGTCTTCGACAGCACGAGCGAGGCCATCAAGCAGGCCGGCGACGGCCTGACGCCGATCCTCGACGAGTCGGCTTCCACCCTCCGCGAGGCCAACCACCAGCTCGCGCGGGTGGACACGATCACCAAGGACGTCGCCGAGGTCACCGGCAACGTCAACGCGCTCGTCGCCCTCACGGCCGCGACCGTCGGCGGTCCGCTCATCAAGCTCGCCGGCTTCACCGCCGGAGTCCGCGCCGTGCTCGTCGCCGGACGCACGGCCGACAAGGCCGGAGCCGCGGTCGGCCGCTCCGCTGCGAAGCGCACGAAGCGGCCGCGCTCGAAGTAGCGCCGCGCCCGCGCCCTAGAATCGAACGGGCCGTCGCGCCCGCTCCGCCGCTGTGGAAGGACACCCCGTGAAGAACATCCTCCTGATCGTCATCGGGATCGGCCTCGGATTCGCGGTCGCCCACCAGGTCTCGCGCACCGAGGCGGGCGCTCGGCTCTTCGCCGACATCAACCGCACCGCGAAGGAGCTCGGCGAGGCCGTCTCCGAGGGCTACCACCAGCGCGAGGCCGAACTGAAGGCCGCCATCGGCGAGGGCTGACGCCCCGCCGCCCGACATCCGCGTCGTCACCGACCGAACCGTAACGGAACCCATGCAGACCGCAGACATCCGCAACCGCTGGCTCGACTTCTTCGGGAGCCGCGGCCACACCGTGGTCCCCTCCGCCTCCCTCGTGAGCGAGGACCCGAGCCTCCTCTTCACCGTCGCCGGCATGGTGCCGTTCGTGCCCTACCTCACCGGAGTGGTCCCCGCGCCGTACCCGCGTGCCACCAGCGTGCAGAAGTGCATCCGCACCAACGACATCGAGGAGGTCGGCAAGACGCCTCGTCACGGCACCTTCTTCCAGATGAACGGCAACTTCTCCTTCGGCGACTACTTCAAGGAGGGGGCGATCGGCTACGCCTGGGAGCTGCTCACCGGCGCCGAGAGCGACGGGGGACTGGGCTTCGACGAGAAGGACCTCTGGGTCACCGTCTACAAGGACGACGACGAGGCGATCGCGCTCTGGAAGACGATCGCGGGACTGCCGGACGAGCGCATCCAGCGCCTGGACAAGGACACCAACTACTGGTCGACCGGCCAGCCCGGCCCTGCCGGCCCCTGCTCCGAGATCTTCTTCGACCGCGGCCCCGCCTACGGGATCGACGGCGGCCCGGCGACGGACGACGACCGCTACGTGGAGATCTGGAACCTCGTCTTCATGCAGTACCTCCGCGGCGAGGGCACGAGCAAGGTCGACTTCGACATCCTCGGCGAGCTGCCGCGCAAGAACATCGACACCGGCATGGGCCTCGAGCGCGTCGCCTTCCTCAAGCAGGGCGTCGAGAACATGTACGAGATCGACCAGGTCCGTCCGGTCCTCGACCGCGCCGCCGAGCTCTCGGGCCGCCGCTACGGAGCCGTCCACGAGGACGACGTCCGCATGCGCGTCATCGCCGACCACGTGCGCTCCTCGCTGATGCTGCTGTCGGACGGCGTGACGCCGTCCAACGAGGGGCGCGGCTACATCCTCCGCCGCCTGATGCGCCGCACGGTGCGCGCCATGCGCCTGCTCGGAGTGGACACCGCGACGTTCCCCGAGCTCTTCGCCGCCTCGCGCGACGCGATGGCGTCGGCCTACCCCGAGGTGTCCACGGAGTTCGAGCGCCTCTCGACCAGCGCCTACGGCGAGGAGGAGGCGTTCCTCCGCACCCTCGCGGCCGGCACCGAGATCCTCGACCTCGCGGTCCTGAAGACGAAGAAGGCCGAGTCGCCGACGCTGCCGGGCGACACCGCGTTCCTCCTGCACGACACCTTCGGGTTCCCGATCGACCTCACCCTCGAGATCGCCGAGGAGTCGGGTCTGACGGTCGACCGCGAGGCGTTCGATTCCCTCATGACCGCGCAGCGCACGCGTGCGAAGGCCGACGCGAAGTCGAAGAAGTCGGCGCTGGCCGATCTCTCGGTCTACGCCGACTTCCGCGCCCACGGCGAGACGCTGTTCACCGGCTACGACGTGCTCGACACCGAGACGCGCATCCTCGGCCTCATCGTCGGCGGGCACTCCGTCACGAAGGCGGTCGCGGGCGACATCGCCGAGGTGATCCTCGAGGCGACCAGCCTCTACGCGGAGTCGGGCGGCCAGGAGGCCGACGCCGGCCGCATCGTCGGCTCCGGCTTCGATCTCGAGGTCCTCGACGTGCAGAAGCCCGTCAAGGGTCTCATCAGCCACAAGGTCCAGGTCGCCAGCGGCGAGGTCGGAGTGGGCGACGCCGCCACCTCCGTCGTCGACCGCGACTGGCGCCGGGGCGCCACGCAGGCGCACTCGGGCACCCATCTCATCCACGCCGCGCTGCGCCAGGTGCTCGGCCCGCAGGCGCACCAGTCCGGCTCCTACAACAAGGCGGGCTACCTGCGCCTGGACTTCTCGTGGAACCAGGCCCTCTCGCTCGAGACCCGCAGCGAGATCGAGGAGATCGCCAACACGGCGATCCGGGACAACCTCGAGGTCGTCACGCGCGAGCTCCCGATCGACGAGGCGAAGGCGCTCGGCGCGATGGCCCTCTTCGGCGAGAAGTACGGCGACGTCGTCCGCGTGGTCGACATCGGCGGGCCCTGGTCGCGCGAGCTCTGCGCGGGCACCCACGTCGGGCGCTCGTCCGAGGTCGGCGTGATCAGCCTGGTCAGCGAGTCCTCGGTCGGATCGACCAACCGCCGCGTCGAGTCGCTCGTGGGCCGCGAGGCCTTCCAGGAGCTCGCCGCCGAGCGCGCCCTCGTCAGCACGATCTCGTCCTCGCTGAAGACCCCGCGCGAGCAGCTCCCCGAGCGGATCGGCGAGCTCGTCGCGAGCCTCAAGGCCGCTGAGAAGCGGATCGCCGCGTTCGAGGCCAAGGCCCTCGCCGACCGGGTGCCCGCCCTCGCCGCGACCCGCCGCACCGTGGGCGGCACGACCGTCGTCGCCGAGAGCATCGGCTCCGCCGGATCGACCGACGAGCTGCGCTCCCTCGTGACCTCCGTCCGCGAGCGGCTCGGCCAGGAGCCGGCCGTCGTCGCGCTCGCCGCCGACGTCTCGGGCAAGCCCGCGGTGATCGTCGCCACCAACCAGGCCGCCCGCGACCAGGGCCGCCGCGCGGGTGCGCTCGCCAAGCGCGCCGCCGGGATCCTCGGTGGCGGCGGAGGCGGCAAGGACGACCTCGCCCAGGGCGGCGGCTCCGACGTCTCCGCCATCGGCGCGGCGCTCGAGGCCGTGGTGCAGGAAGCGACCAGCTGAATGGGCCGGTTCGGCGTTCGGCTCGGCATCGATGTGGGCCGTGCCCGCATCGGGGTCGCCCGCTGCGACGCCGACGGTCTGCTCGCGGTGCCCGTCGAGACGGTCGCGCGGGCGGGCACTGACGGCGGATCCTCGGACGTCTCCCGGATCGCGCACCTCGCCGCCGAGTACGATGCCCAGGCGATCATCGTCGGACTGCCGTTGTCGCTGTCGGGGGCCGAGACGGCCTCGACGGAGGACGCGCGCGGATTCGCTCGACTGCTCGCCGAGGCGGTGCCCACCGCTCCGGTGCGGCTCGTCGACGAGCGGCTGTCGACCGTCACCGCTCAGAGCGCCCTGCACCGCTCCGGACGCACCACCCGCGGCTCCCGAGCCGTGATCGACCAGGTCGCCGCCGTGGTGATCCTGCAGCACGCCATCGATTCCGAGCGCTCGGCCGGCACCCCGGCCGGGGTCCTGCTCGAACCGAACGAAGGACCTCCTCGTGACCGACGTCCCCCCGAGCCGCCGCGACGCCCGCGCCGCCGAGCAGGCGCAGCCGACTCCGCCCGACCCGACTCCGGAGCAGCAGCCCGCGCCGACTGAGGCGCACGATCCGCTGGGCCGCCTCTTCACCGGGCCCGACGTGCCCGAGCCCCGTGGCCGCGACGACGCGGCCGCGTTCGACCCGGACGCGCGCCCGAAGCGTCGCCGCGCGGCTCGCGCGACGGGCGGCGCGAAGAAGCGCCGCAGCCGCCGCGGGCTCATCGGCGGGCTTCTGGCCTTCGGCGTCTTCGCCGCGCTCGTCGCCATCGCCGTCACGATCTTCCTCGAGCCCGTGCGCGGCCTGTTCGCCGAGCCTGAGCCGACCGACTTCACCGGCACCGGCTCGAGCGAGGTGCTGTTCACGATCCACCAGGGCGACGGCGGCAGCGACATCGCCAACAACCTCGTCTCGGACGGGGTCATCAAGTCGTACGACCCCTTCTACGACCTGCTCCTCGCCCAGAGCCCGGAGCCCGTCTTCCAGCCCGGCGCGTACTCGCTCAAGGCCGAGATGAGCGCCAAGGCCGCACTGTCGGCGCTGCTCGACTCCGAGTCGACGCGCCTCGCGAACACCTTCGTCATCCCCGAGGGGACGGCGCTCAAGGAGGCGCTGCCGCTCATCGCGGACGGTACCGGGGTCGCGCTGACGGACCTCGAGGCGGCCGCCGCCGACTGGGGCTCGTTCGGGCTCCCGGCCGGGGCGACGAGCCTCGAGGGGTTCCTGTTCCCCGCGACCTACGACATCGACCCGTCGACGCCGGCGCACGACATCCTGAAGACGCTGGTCGACCGGATGTACCAGTCGCTCGACCAGGCCGGTGTGCCGGTGGACGACCGCTACCGCGTCGTGGTGTTCGCGTCCCTCGTGCAGCGCGAGGCCCGCGTCGCCGAGGACTTCCCGAAGGTCGCGCGCGTGTTCCAGAACCGCCTCGACCAGGGGTGGCGCCTGCAGTCGGACGCGACCGTGGCGTACGGCACCGGCGCGACCGACCGCGTCTCGACCACGGACGCCGAGCGGAACGACGCCGGCAACGTCTACAACACCTACCAGCGCGACGGTCTGCCGCCCGCGCCGATCTCGAACCCGGGGGACGTGGCGATCGACGCGGTCATGCACCCCGCGGACGGCACCTGGATGTACTTCGTCACGGTGAACCTCGAGACGGGCGAGACGGTCTACTCCACCACCGACGCCGAGCACAACGCGGCCGTCGACCAGTGGCAGGCCTGGATGCGGGACCACCCGGAGTACCAGTGACGGCCGCCGGGTCCCGCCTCGCGGTCCTCGGCGCGCCGATCGCGCACTCGAAGTCGCCCGCGCTGCACGCGGCCGCCTACCGGGTGCTCGGACTCGACTGGAGCTACCGCGCCGTCGAGACGACGGAGGCGACCCTCTCCGAGGTCGTGTCCGGTGAGCCCTGGCACGGCCTGTCGCTGACCATGCCGCTCAAGCACGCGGTGCGCCCGCTGCTGGCGGAGGAGGACGCGGTCGCCCGGGTCACCGGCGCGGTCAACACCGTGCTGGTCGACCGCTCCGGTCCGGCACCCCGCCTCCGCGGGTTCAACACCGACGTCGCGGGCATCGTGCGCGCCCTCGCCGAGGCGGGCGTCGTCTCGGCGGAGCGCGTCCAGGTGCTCGGCGGGGGAGCGACCGCCGCCTCCGCCCTGGCCGCCGCCGCCGAGCTGGGCGCGGCGCGGGTCGACCTCGTCCTGCGGACGGCGTCGAGGGCCGTCGAGCTCGCTCCGCTCGCGGAGTCGCTCGGCGTCCCGCTCTCGGTCCGCTCCTTCGCCGACTGGTCCACCGGAGCGCCGCTGGTGATCTCGACGCTCCCCGGCGGGGCGGCTGACGGCCTCGACGTGCCCGACGCGGCGGTCGCGGGCTCGACCCTGTTCGACGTGGCGTACTCCCCGTGGCCGAGCGCGCTCGCCCGGCGCTGGGAGCAGGGCGGCTCCCCGGTCGTCTCCGGGCTCGGGATGCTGCTCCACCAGGCACTCGTGCAGGTGCGGATCTTCGTCGGCGGCGACCCGGCCCTGCCTCTCGATCGTGAGGACGAGGTGCTCGCGGCGATGCGCCGAGCCGTCTCGGCGGGTCCGGCGCACTGACCTCGTGTGCCAGAATCGGAGGATGCTCCGTTGGCTCACGGCCGGGGAATCCCACGGTCCCGAACTCGTCGCCGTCCTCGAAGGACTGCCGGCGGGCGTCCCCGTCTCCCTCGACGACATCCGCGCCGATCTGGCGCGCCGGAAGCTCGGCTACGGCCGCGGAGCCCGGATGAACTTCGAGCAGGACGAGCTGACGATCTCCTCCGGCGTCCGGCACGGAGCGACGATGGGCAGCCCCATCGCCCTGCGCATCGGCAACACGGAGTGGCCGCGCTGGGTCGACGTCATGTCGGCGGAGCCCCGCGACCCCGAGAGCCTGCCCAAGGGCCGCGGCGCCGCGCTCACCCGGCCCCGCCCGGGCCACGCCGACCTCGTCGGGATGCAGAAGTACGGCTTCCCCGAGTCCCGCAACGTGCTCGAGCGCGCCTCCGCCCGCGAGACCGCGGCCCGCGTCGCCCTCGGTGCCGTCGCCCGCCGCTTCCTCGGCGAGCTCGGCGTCTCGCTCGTCAGCCACACCCTCGCCATCGGGCCGGTCCGCGTGCCCGAGGGCTCGCCGCTGCCCGGCCCGGCCGACGTGGCCGCCCTGGACGCGGATCCGCTGCGCTGCCACGACGCCGCGACCAGCGCCCTCATGGTCGCCGAGGTGGACCGCGCCCACGACGATGGCGACACCCTCGGCGGCGTGGTCGAGGTCCTCGCGTACGATCTCCCGCCCGGACTCGGCTCCTACGTGCACTGGGACCGCCGTCTCGACTCCCAGCTCGCGGCGGCCCTGATGGGGATCCAGGCGATCAAGGGCGTCGAGGTCGGCGACGGCTTCCTCACCACCACCCGCCGCGGCTCGGAGGCGCACGACGAGCTGTTCCAGTCAGCCGCCGGGATCTCCCGGTCCAGCGACCGGGCCGGCGGCACCGAGGGCGGGATGAGCACGGGGACCGTGCTGCGGGTCCGCGCCGGCATGAAGCCGATCGCGACCGTGCCGCACGCGCTGCGCACCGTCGACGTCGCCACCGGCGAGGCGGCCGGCGCCCACCACCAGCGCTCCGACGTCTGCGCGGTGCCGGCGTCCGGTGTCGTCGCGGAGGCGATGGTCGCCCTGGTGCTCGCGAACGCCGTGCTCGAGAAGTTCGGCGGCGACAGCGTCATCGAGACCCGCCGCAACCTGCAGGGCTACCTCGCTGCCATCCCCGACGAGCTCCGCACGGCCGCCGCGAGCGACCCGGCGCTCGGGCTCGCCTGATGGCCGCGTCCTCGGCGGCCCGCTGATGGCGGGTCACGATACCGGCGCGGCCCGCGCCCGCCTCGTCCTGATCGGCCCGATGGGCGCCGGCAAGACGACGATCGGCAAGCGGGTCGCGAAGGCGCTGAGCGCCGGGTTCGTCGACTCCGACGCGGAGTTCGTGCGCACCCACGGCCCGATCGCCCCCTACTTCGACGCCCACGGCGAGCCGGCATTCCGCCGCGAGGAGCGCCGCGTCGTCGAACGCGCCGTCCGCCGCGACGTGGTGCTGAGCCTCGGCGGGGGAGCGGTGCTCGATCCCGCGACGCGCGCCGACCTCGCGGACGTCCCCGTCGTGCTCCTCACCACCACGGCCGAGGCCGTCCGCGACCGGCTCGGCTCCGGCTCCCGCCCGCTGGTGCGCGGCGGGGTCGGCGACTGGGTCCGCATCTTCGACGAGCGGCGCCCGGTCTACGAGTCCCTCGCGGACACCGTGGTCGACACCTCCCGGCGGCCGATCACCCTGATCGCCGCCGAGATCGCGGAGTGGGTGCGCGCGCAGCGCCCCTCCGCCACCCCTGCACCATCGGACCCGGCGGCCACGAGCCGCCCGAGCGGAAGACAGTCATGAACGACGGCACCACCGCCATCCCCGTCGCCGGAGAGAACGGCTACGACATCCACGTCGGGCGCGGACTCCTCGACGGCCTCGCCGACGCGATCGGCCCCCGGGCCGCGAAGGTGCTCATCGTGCACCCGCCGACCCTCGCGGTCCTCGCCGCCGAGATCCGCGAGAGCCTGCTCGAGCGCTACGAGGTGCTGCTCGCCGAGGTCCCGGACGCCGAGGCCGCGAAGCGCGTGGAGGTGGCGGCCTTCTGCTGGCAGGTGATGGGGCAGTCGGACTTCACCCGCACGGACGTGGTCGTCGGCTTCGGCGGCGGCGCGATCACCGACCTGGCAGGCTTCGTCGCCGCCACCTGGCTCCGCGGGGTCGACCTGGTGCAGGTGCCGACCACCGTTCTCGGGATGGTCGACGCGGCCGTCGGCGGGAAGACCGGCATCAACACGGCCGAGGGCAAGAACCTCGTCGGCGCCTTCCACGCGCCGCGGGCGGTCGTCGCCGACCTCGACGTGCTGACCAGCCTCCCGCGCAACGAGATCCTCGCCGGCTTCGGCGAGATCGTGAAGTACGGGATGATCGCCGAGCCGCGCATCCTCGACATCATCGAGTCCGACATCGACCTGGCCACGGACCCGACGTCGGAGGAGTTCCGCAGACTGGTCGAGCTGTCGATCGGGATCAAGGCGCGGGTCGTCGGCGAGGACTTCACCGAGAAGGGCCTGCGCGAGATCCTGAACTACGGGCACACCCTCGGGCACGCGGTCGAGCACGCAGAGCGCTACCAGTGGCGCCACGGCGCGGCCGTCTCCGTCGGGATGATGTTCGCGGCCGAGCTCTCGCGCCTGACCGGATCGCTCAGCGACGCGGTCGTGGACCGCCAGCGCCGGGTCCTCGAGTCGCTGACCCTGCCGACGAGCTACCCGCTCGGACGGTGGGAGACGCTCCTCGCCGCGATGCAGCGCGACAAGAAGACCCGCGCGGGGATGCTCCGCTTCGTGGTCCTCGACGACATCGCCCGCCCGAGCATCCTGCAGGGGCCGGAGACGTCGCTGCTGTTCGCGGCGTACCAGGAGATCGGATCGTAGGTCCGACTCGGCTGAGCCCGGGCGGCGCCGTCAGCCTCCACCCAGGGCGGCCCTCCGCGCCTGTGCGTACTCGGCCTCGGTGATCAAGCCCGCCGCTCGCAGCGCCTCCAGCTCGGCGAGCCGGTCCGCCAGCGGGCGGGCTGAGCCGGGACCCTCGCGCGCGAAGCGGGCCGCGACGTCGGTCCGCAGGGTCAGCGGATCCACTCCGAGCGAGCGCGCCCGGCGCGCGTTCACGATGATCAGCACCACGACGAGCACGATCACGACGGCGATGATGATCGGCACCGCGGTGAACGCGATCGAGTACCAGGGCGGCACGACGGTGTCGGCGGGAACGGCGTCCCTGTGCTCCTCCTCGGGGTCGGTCCGCCACCGTCTCGCGCTCCGGCGGACCGGTGGGGCGATTCGCACGCGGCGTCCAGACTCCTCTGCCGACGGGGCCGCGTCGACTACACTCGACGGGTCAGCCGGACCGGCCGATATCGCCGCGCCCGCGTACCGGGCTCGCCGGCGCAGACTTCCACCGAAACGGATCCCCCTTCGCATGGCCTCTACCACCGACATCAAGAACGGCACCGTCCTCAGCATCGACGGCCAGCTCTGGAACGTCATCGACTTCCAGCACGTCAAGCCGGGCAAGGGCGGCGCCTTCGTCCGCACCAAGATGAAGAACGTCCTCACGGGCAAGGTCGTCGACAAGACCTTCAACGCGGGCGCCAAGATCGACACGGCCAACGTCGACCGCCGCGACTTCCAGTACCTCTACCGCGACGGCGCGGACTTCGTGTTCATGGACACCAGCGACTACGACCAGATCACCGTCCCCGAGGCGGTCGTCGGCGACGCGGCGAACTTCATGCTCGAGAACCAGAACGTGACCCTCGCCCTGCACGACGGCGACCCGCTCTACATCGACCTCCCCGCCTCGGTCGTCCTCGAGATCACCTACACGGAGCCGGGCCTCCAGGGCGACCGCTCGACCGGCGGCACCAAGCCCGCGACGGTCGAGACCGGCTACCAGATCCAGGTCCCGCTCTTCCTCGAGCAGGGCACGAAGGTCAAGGTCGACACCCGCACGGGCGACTACCTCGGCCGCGTCAGCTGAGCCGGGCCTCCCGTGAGTGCTCGCACGAAGGCGCGCAAGCGCGCCCTCGACATCCTCTACAACGCCGACGTCCGGCAGATCAGCTTCGCCCAGTCGCTGCGCGCCGAGGCCGAGCGGGCGGCGAACGAGCCGGCCCGTGAGGCCTCGTGGCTCTACGCCCGCGAGATCGTCGACGGGGTCATCGACCACGCCGACGAGATCGACGAGCTGATCGCCCGGCTCGCCCAGGGCTGGACACTCTCGCGCATGCCGCTGGTCGACCGCGCGATCCTCCGGATCGGGGTGTGGGAGATCCTGCACAACGACGCGGTGCCCGACGGCGTCGCCATCTCGGAGGCCGTCGAGGCCGCCACGTCGCTGTCGACCGACGACTCGGCGGGCTTCATCAACGGGCTCCTCGCCTCCGTCGCGGAGTCCCGCACGACGGCCTGACCCGCCCCGGAGACCTGCTCGGCCCGCCGGATCCCCGTGATCGGGCGGGCCGAGGTCGTTCCCGGGCTGCCCGTCCGGCGGGCCGCGCGACGGCCCCTATACTCGACACGGCTTTTCCTTTAACAGCCGTCCTGTGAGGCGGGGAAGGAGGTCGGTGTGACGGCACGAATCGTGCTCAACGGCGCTGACATCACGCGAGCGCTCACGCGCATCGCCCACGAGATCCTCGAGTCGAACCGCGGCCCCGAGTCGCTGGTCGTCCTCGGCATCCCGACGCGCGGCGTCGCCCTCGCGAGGCGCATCGCCGAGACGATCGCGCGGATCGAGCCGGACGGTCCCCCCGTCTTCGCCGGCTCCCTCGACGTGACCATGTACCGCGACGACCTCTCCCGGCACCCGGTCCGCACCCCCGCGCGCACCGCCGTCCCCGCGAGCATCGACGGCCGGACAGTGGTCCTCGTCGACGACGTCCTCTTCTCGGGCCGCACCATCCGCGCCGCCCTGGACGCCCTCAGCGACATCGGCCGTCCGCGGGCCGTGCGGCTGGCCGCGCTGGTCGATCGCGGGCACCGCGAGCTCCCGATCCGGGCGGACTTCGTCGGCAAGAACCTGCCGAGCAGCCTGAGCGAGCGGATCAACGTCCGGCTCGTCGAGACGGACGGCGAGGACCTGGTCGCGATCGAGTCGCAGGCCGCCGGCGAGGAGACGGCTCCGTGAAGCACCTGCTCTCGACCCGCGACCTCGACCGCGCGAGCGCGATCGCCCTCCTCGACATCGCCGAGGACATGGCGGACGTGCAGAACCGCGAGGTCAAGAAGCTGCCGACCCTCCGCGGGAAGACCGTGGTCAATCTCTTCTTCGAGGACTCCACCCGCACGCGGATCTCGTTCGAGGCGGCGGCGAAGCGGCTCTCGGCCGACGTCATCAACTTCAGCGCGAAGGGCTCCAGCGTCTCCAAGGGCGAGAGCCTGAAGGACACCGCGCAGACGCTCGCCGCGATGGGCGCCGACGGCGTGGTCATCCGCCACAGCGCCTCCGGAGCCCCTGCGGTTCTGGCGGCGAGCGGCTGGATCGACGCGTCGATCCTCAACGCCGGCGACGGGACCCACGAGCACCCGACCCAGGCGCTCCTGGACGCGTTCACCATCCGCCGGCGCCTGCACGGGGCCTCCGCGTCCCGCGGCAAGAGCCTCGACGGCGTCGCGGTCACCATCGTCGGCGACGTCCTGCACTCGCGGGTGGCGCGCTCGAACGTCTGGCTGCTGACGGCGCTGGGCGCCGAGGTGACCCTGGTCGCACCGCCGACCCTCGTGCCGGTCGACACGCGCGACTGGCCCGCGACCATCCGCTTCGATCTGGACGAGGCGATCGACACCGGGCTCCCCGACGTCGTGATGCTCCTGCGCATCCAGCTCGAGCGGATGTCGAGCGGGTTCTTCCCCAACGGCCGGGAGTACGCGCGGATCTGGGGCCTCGACGACGAGCGGCTCGCCCGGCTGGGTCCCGATACCATCGTCATGCACCCCGGACCCATGAACAGGGGCGTCGAGATCTCCTCGGCGGCCGCCGATTCGAGCCGCTCCACGGTGCTCGAACAGGTCACGAACGGAGTGTCCGTCCGGATGGCCGCGCTCTACCTGCTGCTGTCCGGCGAACGGGAGGTCCACTGATGAGCACTGCCCAGCCGCTTCAGAGCACGGCGCCGGAGCGGATCCTGATCTCGGGGGCGACGCTCGCCGACGAGTCGACCGCCGACCTGCTGATCGACGGGTGCGTGATCGTCGAGATCGGCGCCGACCTCGACTCGCGCGGGGCCCGCGTGATCGACGCCGACGGCCTCCTGGCGCTGCCCGGCCTGGTCGACCTGCACACCCACCTGCGCGAGCCGGGGTTCGAGCAGAGCGAGACGATCCTCACCGGCACGCGAGCTGCGGCCGCCGGAGGCTTCACCGCCGTCTTCGCGATGGCCAACACCTCGCCGGTGCAGGACACCGCGGGCGTGGTCGAGCAGGTGCAGAGCCTGGGCGAGGACGCCGGCTACGCGACGGTCCGCCCGATCGGCGCGGTGACCGTGGGTCTGGCGGGGGAGTCGCTCGCCGAGCTCGGCGCGATGGCCCGCAGCCGCGCGGCCGTGCGGGTCTTCTCGGACGACGGGAAGTGCGTCTCGGACGCGCTGCTGATGCGCCGCGCTCTCGAGTACGTCAAGGCGTTCGACGGAGTCGTCGCCCAGCACGCGCAGGAGCCGCGGCTCACCGTCGGCGCGCAGATGAACGAGGGCGCCGTCTCCAGCGCCCTCGGCCTGCAGGGCTGGCCCGCCGTGGCCGAGGAGGCGATCATCGCCCGCGACGTGCTCCTCGCCGAGCACGTGGGCTCCCGCCTGCACGTCTGCCACGTCTCGACCGCGGGCTCGGTCGACGTCATCCGCTGGGCGAAGGCCCGGGGGATCGACGTGACCGCCGAGGTCACCCCCCACCACCTGCTCCTCACCGAGCAGGCCGTCGCCGGCCAGGACGGGCCGAGCTACGACGCCCGCTTCAAGGTGAACCCGCCGCTGCGCCGCGACGAGGACGTGCTCGCCCTCCGCGAGGCCCTCGCCGACGGCACCATCGACATCGTCGCCACCGACCACGCGCCGCACCCGGTCGAGGCGAAGGACTGCGAGTGGGACGCCGCGGCGTTCGGCATGGTCGGCCTCGAGAGCGCGCTGAGCGTGGTGCACGCCGCCGTCGTCGAGGACGGGCGGATGAGCTGGTCCGACGTCGCGCGCGTGCTCTCCTCCGCCCCCGCCCGCATCGGCCGGCTCGACGGCTACGACCGCGGCCTCGCCGTCGGGGCCGCCGCGAACGTCGTGCTCTACGACCCGGAGGCGCGCCGCCGCTTCTCCGTCGAGGACCTGCGCGGCCGCAGCGGCAACTCCCCGTACCTCGGTCGCGAGCTGCCGGGCCGCGTCGTCGCCACCCTCCACCGGGGCTTCCCGACCGTGCTGGACGGCGAGCTCGTCGACGCGGCGGTCGTCGCCGCCTCCGCGAAGGCCTCCCGTGGATAGGGCCGCGATCACGATCGTCATCGCCGCGGTCGTCGTCCTCGTCTTCGTCGGCATGCTGCTCTCCTGGCGCGCGCGGCGCCGCCGCTCGGCCGCCCTCGCGCCGGAGCCCGTGCCCGCGTCCTCGCTGGGCGCCGAGGTCGAGCGCGTCGACCTCCCGTACGTGGCCACGACCCGCTTCGAGCAGCCGCTCGAGCGCGTCGTGCTGCCGGGGCTCGGCTTCCGCGGCAACGCGGTGCTGCGCCTCCACGAGCGCGGCGTCGTGATCGCCCCCGTCGGCGAGCGCGAGACGGTGATCCCGGCCTCCCTCCTGCGCGGAGCGGGCCAGGGCAGCTACGTGATCGACCGCGTCGTCGAGGAGGGCGGCCTGCTCGTGATCTCCTGGTCGCCCCGCGGCGACGAGACCGTCGACAGCTACCTCCGCGTGGCCGAGCCCGCCCTCCGGGCGCACCTGGTCGCCGAGCTGCAGCGCCTCGCCGGCCCCCGTTCCTCCCCCTCCCACCCCGGAGCCGCCGACGGCGGTCCCGACACGACCCAGAAGGGCTCCTAGTCCGTGCCAACGACACGCCTCAGCACCGAACCCACCGCCGTCCTCGTCCTCGAGGACGGACGACGATTCCGGGGACAGGCCTACGGCGCCCGAGGCCGCACCCTGGGCGAGATCGTCTTCGCCACCGGCATGACCGGCTACCAGGAGACGCTGACCGACCCGAGCTACGCCGGCCAGATCGTCGTGCAGACCGCGCCCCACATCGGCAACACCGGGACCAACGACGAGGACATGGAGTCGCGCCGCATCTGGGTCGCCGGCTACGTCGTCCGCGACCCCTCCCGCGTCGTCTCCAACTTCCGCGCGCAGCGCTCCCTCGGCGACGACCTGGAGACCGACGGCATCGTCGGGATCTCCGGCGTCGACACCCGGGCGATCACCCGCCACATCCGCTCGGCCGGCTCGATGCGCGCCGGCGTGTTCTCCGGCGAGGACCTCGCCCTCCCCGAGGAGGAGCAGCTCGCGCTGGTCCTCGGCGGCCGGCAGATGCAGGGGCTCAACCTCTCCTCCTCGGTCTCGACCGACGAGCAGTACACGGTGCCCGCCCGCGGCGAGCGCGTCGGCTCGGTCGCGGTCATCGACCTCGGGGTGAAGACCTCGACGGTCGACTACCTCGCGGAGCGCGGCTTCGACGTCCACGTGCTGCCCGAGTCGGTGACCGCCGAGCAGGTGCTCGCGCTCGACCCGTCCGCGCTCTTCTTCTCCAACGGCCCCGGCGACCCCGAGGCCTCGGACCGCCACGTCGAGCTGCTGCGCACCACCCTGCGCGCCGACCTGCCGTTCTTCGGCATCTGCTTCGGCAACCAGCTGCTGGGGCGCGCTCTCGGCTTCGGCACCTACAAGCTCCCGTTCGGCCACCGCGGGATCAACCAGCCCGTGCTCGACAAGCTCACCGGCCGCGTGGAGATCACCTCGCAGAACCACGGATTCGCCGTGGACGCGCCGATCGAGGGCGAGCTGGACTCGCCCGAGGGCTTCGGCCGCGTCGAGGTCAGCCACTACTCCCTCAACGACTCGGTCGTGGAGGGCCTGCGCTGCCTCGACATCCCCGCCTTCTCGGTGCAGTACCACCCGGAGGCGGCGGCCGGCCCGCACGACTCCAACCACCTCTTCGACCGCTTCCGCGAGATGGTCGTGCAGCGCACGGCCGGGCGCGGGGCCTCGGAGCCCACCGACATCCCCACGACCAGCAGCATCGGAGAGCAGAAGTAATGCCGCGCAGGGAAGACATCCAGAGCGTCCTGGTCATCGGCTCCGGCCCGATCGTCATCGGACAGGCCGTCGAGTTCGACTACTCCGGCACCCAGGCCTGCCGCGTGCTGCGCGCCGAGGGGGTGCGCGTGATCCTCGTCAACTCCAACCCGGCGACGATCATGACCGACCCCGACTTCGCCGACGCCACCTACGTGGAGCCGATCACGCCCAAGGCGATCGAGGCGATCATCGCCAAGGAGAAGCCGGACGCGATCCTGCCGACCCTCGGCGGGCAGACGGCCCTGAACGCGGCCATCCAGCTGCACGACCTCGGGATCCTCGAGAAGTACGGCGTCGAGCTCATCGGCGCGAGCTTCGAGGCGATCAACCGCGGCGAGGACCGCCAGATCTTCAAGCAGCTGGTGCTGGACGCGGGCGCCGACGTCGCGAAGTCCTACATCGCGCACACCGTCGACGAGGCGATCGAGTACGCCGAGGACCTGGGCTACCCCCTCGTCATCCGCCCGTCGTTCACCATGGGCGGCCTGGGCTCCGGCTTCGCCTACACCCGCGAGGAGCTGGTGCGGATGGTCGGCGACGGCCTGCACCAGAGCCCCACCACCGAGGTTCTCCTGGAGGAGTCGATCCTCGGCTGGAAGGAGTACGAGCTCGAGCTCATGCGCGACACGGCCGACAACACGGTCGTCGTCTGCTCGATCGAGAACGTCGACCCCGTCGGCGTGCACACGGGCGACTCGATCACCGTCGCACCGGCGCTGACCCTCACCGACCGCGAGTACCAGAAGCTGCGCGACATCGGCATCCGGATCATCCGCGACGTGGGCGTGGACACCGGCGGCTGCAACATCCAGTTCGCGATCGACCCGGCGGACGGCCGGATCATCGTGATCGAGATGAACCCGCGCGTCTCCCGCTCCTCCGCCCTCGCCTCCAAGGCGACCGGCTTCCCGATCGCCAAGATCGCCGCGAAGCTCGCCATCGGCTACCGCCTGGACGAGATCCCGAACGACATCACCAAGGTGACGCCGGCGAGCTTCGAGCCGACGCTGGACTACGTGGTCGTGAAGGTCCCGCGGTTCGCGTTCGAGAAGTTCCCGGCCGCCGACAAGACGCTGACCACGACCATGAAGTCGGTGGGCGAGGCGATGGCGATCGGCCGCAACTACGCGCAGGCGCTGCAGAAGGCGCTCCGCTCGCTCGAGAAGCGCGGCTCGTCGTTCCACTGGGGCGCGCAGGAGCGCTCGGTCGAGGAGCTCCTCGAGATCGCGAGGACCCCGACCGACGGCCGCATCGTCACCGTGCAGCAGGCGCTGCGCCTGGGAGCCACGGTCGAGCAGGCGTTCGAGTCCACGAAGATCGACCCCTGGTTCCTCGACCAGATCGTGCTGATCAACGAGATCGCCGACCTGGTGCGCGAGCACGACGGCCTCGACGCCGGACTCCTCCGCCTGGCGAAGGACCACGGCTTCTCGGACGCGCAGATCGCCGAGCTCCGCGGGCTCGACGAGGCGGAGGTCCGCCGCACCCGCTACGCGCTGGACGTGCGCCCGGTCTACAAGACCGTCGACACCTGCGCGGGCGAGTTCCCGGCGCTCACGCCGTACCACTACTCCTCGTACGACGAGGAGACGGAGGTCGTCGCCGCCGACCGCCGCAAGGTCGTCATCCTGGGCTCCGGCCCCAACCGCATCGGCCAGGGGGTCGAGTTCGACTACTCCTGCGTGCACGCCTCGTTCGCGCTCTCGGACGCGGGCTTCGAGACGATCATGATCAACTGCAACCCTGAGACGGTCTCGACCGACTACGACACCTCGGACCGCCTCTACTTCGAGCCGCTGACGCTCGAGGACGTGCTCGAGGTCATCCACGCGGAGTCGCAGTCCGGCGAGCTCGTCGGCGTCGTCGTGCAGCTGGGCGGCCAGACGGCGCTCGGCCTCGCCGCGGGTCTCGAGGCGGCCGGCGTGCCCATCCTCGGCACCACCCCCGCGAACATCGACCTCGCGGAGGAGCGCGGCGCGTTCTCGCGGATCCTCGACGAGGCGGGACTTCTCGCTCCGCGCAACGGCACCGCGACCGACCTCGACGGCGCCCGCGAGGTCGCGGTGGAGATCGGCTACCCGGTCCTCGTCCGTCCGTCGTTCGTCCTCGGCGGGCGCGGCATGGAGATCGTCTACGGCACGCCCCAGCTCGAGGACTACTTCGAGCGGATGGCCGGCGAGGGGATCATCGACGAGGCGCACCCGCTGCTGGTGGACCGCTTCCTCGACGACGCGATCGAGATCGACGTCGACGCGCTCTTCGACGGCGAGCAGCTCTACATCGGCGGCGTGATGGAGCACATCGAGGAGGCCGGCATCCACTCCGGCGACTCGGCGTGCACGCTCCCGCCGGTGACGCTCGGCCGCCGCCAGATCGACCAGGTGCGGGAGGCGACCCTTGCGATCGCGCAGGGCGTCGGCGTCCGGGGACTGCTGAACGTCCAGTTCGCGATCGGCCAGGGCGTGCTCTACGTGCTCGAGGCGAACCCCCGGGCCTCGCGCACCGTGCCGTTCGTGTCGAAGGCGCTGGGCATCCCGCTCGCGAAGGCCGCGTCGCGCCTGATGGTGGGCGAGACCATCGCCGCGCTGAAGGCCGAGGGCCTGCTGCCCGAGCGCGACGGCTCCGACGTCCCGATGGACTCTCCCATCGCGGTGAAGGAGGCGGTCCTGCCGTTCAAGCGCTTCCGCACCAAGGAGGGCCAGATCGTCGACTCGCTGCTCGGGCCCGAGATGCGCTCCACCGGCGAGGTCATGGGGATCGACCGCGACTTCCCGCGCGCCTTCGCGAAGAGCCAGGACGCCGCCTACGGCGGCATGCCGGCGAGCGGGACCGTCTTCATCTCGGTCGCCGACCGCGACAAGCGCTCGATCGTCCTGCCCGCGCTGCGCCTGCGCCAGCTCGGCTTCGACATCCTCGCGACCGAGGGCACGGCCGAGGTGCTGAACCGCAACGGGATCCAGGCCCGCGTGGTCCGCAAGTACAGCGAGACCGCCGAGGGCGACGCGCCCTCCATCGTCGAGCTGATCGCCCGCGACGAGGTCGACGTGGTGATCAACACGCCCAGCGGAGGAGCGACCCGCGCCGACGGCTACGAGATCCGCGCGGCCGCGGTCGCCGCGGACAAGCCGCTGTTCACCACGATCGCCCAGCTCGCGGCGGCGGTCGCCTCGCTCGACGCGGCGAACGAGCCCTTCGAGGTGACGAGCCTGCAGGACTACGCCCTGCGCCGCGCGGAGCGCACCGCGTGAGCGGCGGCGCGGCGGGCACCGCCTCCTTCGGCTCGCGCCTCGAGGCGGCGTTCGCCGCGCACGGCCGGCTCTGCGTCGGGATCGACCCGCACGCGTACCTGCTCGACGCGTGGGGCCTCGCCGACGACGCGGCCGGGCTCGAGAGCTTCGGACGCACGGTCGTCGAGGCGGCGGCCGGCCGTGTGGGCGTGGTGAAGCCGCAGATCGCGTTCTTCGAGCGGCACGGCTCGGCGGGCTACGCCGCGCTCGAGCGCGTGCTCGCCGACGCGCGCGAGGCCGGACTGCTGGTGATCGCCGACGTCAAGCGCGGCGACATCGGCACGAGCGTCACCGCCTACGCCGAGGCGTGGCTCCGGCCGGGCTCACCGCTCGAGGCGGACGCCATGACCGCGGCGGCCTACCAGGGGCTCGGCTCCCTCGAGGGGATGCTGACCCTCGCCGAGGAGGCCGGCAAGGGCGTGTTCGTCCTCGCAGCCACCTCCAACCCCGAGGCCCGCCCCGTGCAGCGCGCCCTCGTGCAGGACGGCGGCCGGGCAGGATCCACCGTGGCACGCGCGGTCGTGGCGGACGTGGCATCCTGGAACCACGCTCACGCTCGCGCGTCGATCGGCTCGGTCGGCGTGGTGCTCGGCGCCACTGTCGCCCTGGGCGACTTCGGCATCGGCATCGACGAGCCGCTGCACCCCGCTCTCCCGGTGCTCGCGCCCGGCTTCGGCCACCAGGGCGCAGCCGTCGCGGACGCGCAGCGGCTGTTCGGCGCGCTGAGCGCCGCCACCATCGTCAGCGAGTCGCGCAGCGTGCTCGGCGCCGGCCCCTCGGGGATCGCGGCCGAGATCACCCGCCGCGCGACCGACATCCAGGAGACCCTTGTCCGCTGAAACCGTCAGCCCCGATCCCGGCGCCTCCTCGCGCCCGGAGGCCGTGCGCCGTCCCTCGCCGCCCGAGGTCGACCGGCGCGCCGCCTCCGAGGCCGCGATCGCGGCGCGCCGTGCCCGCGCCGCCGTCAAGAAGGCCGTCGCCGCCGGACGCCGCCCCGCGACCGCCGTGCTCGCGGCGGCCCAGGCCGAGCCTCTCGGAGTCGAGGGGCGGATGCGCGTCAGCGAGCTGCTCCGCGCCGTGCCCGCGCTCGGCGTGGTCAAGACGCCCCGGGTGATGGACCAGCTGCGGATCGCCGAGTCGAAGCGCCTCGGCGGCCTCGGCCGGCGCCAGGTCGAGGGCCTGGCGTCGTTCCTCGAGGAGCGGGAGTCGCGGCAGCGCCGCCCCGGCCGCAACCGCCTGCTCGTCCTCGCCGGTCCGACCGCGGTCGGCAAGGGCACCGTGTCGACCTACATCCGCGAGAACTACCCGGACGTCCTGCTCTCGGTCTCGGCCACCACCCGGGCCCCGCGTCCGGGCGAGGTGGACGGCGTCAGCTACTACTTCGTCGACGACGCCGAGTTCGACCGGATGGTCGCGGCGGGGGAGTTCCTCGAGTACGCCGTCGTCCACAACGCTCACCGCTACGGCACGCCCCGCGGCCCCATCGACGCCGCGCTGGAGCAGGGCCGGCAGGTGATGCTCGAGATCGACATCCAGGGTGCCCGCCAGGTGCGCGAGCGGATGCCGGATGCGCGGCTGGTCTTCCTCCTGCCGCCGAGCTGGGACGAGCTGGTCCGCCGCCTGGTCGGCCGCGGCACCGAGAGCGCGGAGGAGCAGGAGCGCCGTCTGGCCACCGCGAAGGTGGAGTTGGCCGCGCAGGACGAGTTCGATTTCGCCGTCGTCAACAGCACCGTGCCCGAAGCGGCCCGCGAGGTCGTAGAATTGATGTCGCCTCGTGCCGACGGTGCGCCCGCTGACCCGGGCCGCTGACACCGGGCCACCGACCACCTCCGGGCCGACGCCCCGGGTCCCACCGGGCACACGCCCCTCGGAGCCCGCGCGCCGTGTTGCTCCGGAGCCGCAGATCGGCGCTGATGCGCCTGCAAGGAGACACCCATGGCCAACAACCTCGGCATCATCGACCCGCCCATCGACGAGCTCCTCTCGAAGGTCGACTCCAAGTACGCGCTGGTGATCTTCGCCTCCAAGCGCGCCCGCCAGATCAACGACTACTACGCCGACCTCCACGAGGGCAGCCTGTTCGACAACGTCGGCCCGCTGGTCGACTCCACGATCGACGACAAGCCCCTCTCGGTCGCACTGCACGAGATCAACGAGGACAAGCTCGTCGCCAAGCCCCTCGCCGAGTAGTCCCCTCCGGGTGGGCTCCTCTCTCGAGGCCGGTCGACGGCTCAACGTCGTCGTCGGCATCACCGGCGGCATCGCCGCGTACAAGGCCGTCGGAGTCGTCCGCGCGCTGGTCCTCGCGGAGCACGACGTGCACGTCGTCGCGACCGAGGCCGCGCTGCGCTTCGTCGGGAAGCCCACCCTCGAGGCCATCTCGCGGAACCCGGTGCACACCGAGCTCTACGAGGGCGTCGCCGAGGTCCGGCACGTGGCCATCGGCCAGGCCGCCGACCTCATCGTGATCGCGCCCGCGACGGCGCACACGCTCGCCAAGCTCGCTGCCGGCCTCGCCGACGACCTGCTCGGCAACACGGTGCTCGCGAGCACCGCCCCGCTCGTGGTCGCCCCCGCGATGCACACCGAGATGTGGGCGAACGCCGCCACCGTCGCGAACACGGCGGTGCTCCGCTCCCGCGGCGTGCACGTCGTCGGCCCCGCGGTCGGCCGCCTCACCGGCGCCGACTCGGGCCCCGGCCGCATGGAGGAGCCCGAGACGATCGTCGCGGAGGCCCTCGCCGTCCACGCCCGCTCCGCCTCCGCCCGCCGCGACCTCGCGGGCGTGCGCGTCCTCGTGACCGCCGGCGGCACCCGCGAGCCCCTCGACCCGGTGCGCTTCGTCGGCAACCGCTCCAGCGGCAGGCAGGGCGTCGCGCTCGCGCTGGCCGCTGCGGCCCGGGGCGCGGAGGTCACCCTCCTCGCCGCGAACCTCGACGTGCCGGCGCCGGAGGGCGTCACGGTCCTCCCGGTGGGCACCGCCCTCGAGCTGCGCGAGGCCGCCCTCGCCGCGGCCCCCGGCGCGGACGTCGTGATCATGGCCGCGGCCGTCGCCGACTACCGGCCCGCCGCGGTCGCCGACGCGAAGATCAAGAAGGAGCAGCAGGGCGACCGTCTCGTCCTCGAGCTCGTCAAGAACCCGGACGTCCTCGCCGAGATCTCCGCCTCCCGGCGGGAGGGGCAGATCGTCGTCGGCTTCGCCGCGGAGACCGAGCCGGACCGGGACGCGATGCTCGCGCTCGGCCGCGCCAAGATCGCCCGCAAGGGCTGCGACCTGCTCGTCCTCAACAGGGTGGGCTGGGCCGAGGGCTTCCAGAGCGACAGCAACGCCGTCGTGGTCCTCGATCGGGCCGGCGATATAGTTGGCGAGGCCTCGGGCAGCAAGGCGGAGGTGGCCGATCGCGTCCTCGACGCGGTCGTGCGCTAGCCCCGCCGGTCCGCCCGCCCAGGCGCCGATCGCCTGCCGCCCGGCATCGCGCCCGCCAGGCCACTCCCGGTACGAACGACCCCGGTCCGCACGAGCCGGGACGAGAAGAGAAGCATGACCTCCGGTCCCCTCCGCCTGTTCACCTCCGAGTCCGTCACCGAGGGCCACCCGGACAAGATCTGCGACCAGATCTCGGACCGCATCCTCGACGCCCTGCTCCGCGAGGACCCGCACAGCCGGGTCGCCGTCGAGACGCTGGTCACGACGGGACTCGTGCACGTCGCGGGCGAGGTCTCCACGAGCGGCTACGTCGAGATCCCCAAGATCGTGCGCGACACGATCGTCGAGATCGGCTACGACTCCTCGGAGAAGGGCTTCGACGGCCGCTCCTGCGGCGTCTCGGTCTCGATCGGCCAGCAGTCGCCCGAGATCGCAGCGGGCGTCGACACGGCGCTCGAGGTCCGCTCCTCCGAGGCGGGCGAGGACGCCTTCGACCGCCAGGGCGCGGGCGACCAGGGCCTGATGTTCGGTTTCGCGACCGACGAGACCCCCGAGTACATGCCGCTGCCGAGCTGGCTCTCGCACCGCCTCGCCGAGCGCCTGGCCGCCGTCCGCAAGTCGGGCGAGCTCGACTACCTCCGGCCCGACGGCAAGACCCAGGTCACCATCGGCTACGACGGCACCACGCCGTCCACCATCGACACCGTCGTCCTGTCCACCCAGCACGCCGAGCACGTCAGCACCGAGAGGATCCACGCGGACATCGCGGCGCACGTCATCCGCCCCGTGCTCGAGACGGTCGACCTCGACTCCTCCGCCGTGCGCCTGCTGATCAACCCGACCGGCCGCTTCGAGATCGGCGGCCCTCAGGGCGACGCCGGGCTCACCGGCCGCAAGATCATCGTCGACACCTACGGCGGAGCGTCCCGCCACGGCGGCGGCGCGTTCTCGGGCAAGGACCCGTCGAAGGTGGACCGCTCGGCCGCCTACGCCATGCGGTGGGTCGCCAAGAACGCGGTCGCCGCGGGGCTCGCCTCGCGGCTGGAGGTGCAGGTCGCCTACGCCATCGGCAAGGCGGCCCCGGTCGGCCTCTACGTCGAGACCTTCGGCACCGGCACCGTCTCCGACGAGACGATCACCGAGGCGATCCGCTCGGTCTTCGACCTGCGCCCGGCCGCGATCATCCACGCACTCGACCTGCTCCGCCCGATCTACGCGCAGACCGCGGCCTACGGCCACTTCGGCCGGGAGCTCCCCGACTTCACCTGGGAGCGCCTCGACCGGGTCGACGACCTGCGCTCCGCCGCGGGCCTCTCGTAGCGGGCGCGGCGGCGATGGCGACGAGCGGAGCCGTCGCGCGCGTGCTCCTGGACTCGCCCCTCCCGCAGCTCGACCGGCTCCTGGACTACGCGGTGCCGGAGGCGCTGCGCGGCGAGGTGGTCCCCGGCGTGCGCGTGCGGGTGCCGTTGCGGACCGGAGGCCGGATCGCCGACGCGTTCGTCGTCGAGACGGGGGAGGGGACCGAGCACGCCGGAGCGCTCAGCGGCATCGAGGAGCTGGTCTCGCCGCTCGTCGTGCTGACCCCGGAGGTCTGGGCCCTCGCCCGCCGAGTGGCCGACCGCGCCTCCGGAGGCGCGAGTGACGTGCTGCGCCTGGCCGTGCCGCGCCGCCACGTCCGCGTCGAGAAGGCGCGACTCGCCGCGGGTCCCGCTCCTGCGGCGCCCGCGGTCGAGGCGCGCGGCGTGACGGGCTACTCCGGTGCCTCCTTCGCGGGACTCTTCGAGGGGGCCCGGCTGGCGGTCGGCGCCGTGCCGGCTCCGGTGAGGCTCGACTCGGGCGCGTGGGTCGGCGGCTGGGCCGTCACGCTCGCCGAGCTCGCCCGGGACACGCTCGCCGCGGGCCGCGACGCGATCCTGGCCGTCCCCGACTACCGCGACCAGGAGCAGTTGGAGCTCGCTCTCGCCGACCTCGTCCCCGCGGAGGCGGTGGTGCGCCTCGATGCGCGGCAGAAGGGGGCCGAGCGCTACTCCGCCTTCGTCCGCTGCCTCGATCCCGGGCCGCGGGTCGTCGTCGGCAACCGCTCCGTCCTCTACGCGCCCTCCTCCGCCCTCGGCCTGATCGCGCTCTGGGACGACGGCGATCCGCTCTTCGCCGAGCCGCTCGCGCCCTACGCGCACGCCCGCGACGTCGCCCTGGTGCGGCAGGAGCAGAGCGGCGCCGGCCTCGTCCTGCTCGGCAACACGCGCACGGTCGAGGTCGAGCGGCTCGTCGAGATCGGCTTCGCGACCGAGGTGGAGCCGCGGCCGAGCCGCCGCCCGCACGTCGTGCCGACCGCCCAGCAGTGGGCGGCCGACGAGCACGACGCGGCAGCGCGCATCCCCTCCTCCGCCTGGCGGGAGGCGCGGAAGGCCCTCGACTCCGGTCCCGTGCTGGTCCAGGTCGCGCGCCCCGGCTACGCGCCGGTGGTCGCCTGCGCCCGCTGCCGGACCGTCGCACGCTGCAACCGCTGCCAGGGTCCGCTCGGCGTGCACTCCGAGGGCGGGCGGCCGAGCTGCGGCTGGTGCGGCCTGATCGCGGCCGACTGGACCTGCTCCGTCTGCGAGGCGACGGCTCTGCGCCTCGTCTCCCTCGGCGCGGGCCGCACCGCGGAGGAGCTCGGACGCGCCTTCCCGGGTGCCAAGGTGATCGTCGCCGACGGGCAGCGCCCCGTGCTCACCCTCCCCGACGAGCCCGCGCTCGTCGTGGCCACGCGCGGGGCGGAGCCGCGGGCCGACGGCGGCTACCACGCCGTCCTGCTGCTGGACGGCGAGCGGATGCTGGCCCGCGAGAGCCTGCGGGTCGCCGACGACGCGCTCCGCACCTGGTCGAACGCCGCGGCGCTGGCCCGCCCGGGCGCGCCGGTCCTCCTGGTCGGGGTCGGCGGCCGGCTCGCGACCGCCCTGGCGACCTGGCGGCAGGCCGAGTACCTCCGGGCCGAGCTCCAGGAGCGGCGCGCTCTGCGCTTCCCGCCCGCGGTGCGCCTGGCCACGGTGAGCGGCGACGCGCACGCGGTGGAGGAGGCGCTCGACGCGCTCGACGAGGACGACCGGCACGAGGTCCTCGGTCCTGTCGGGCTCGAGGACGGCTCCGTCCGGGCGATCGTCCGGTTCGACTACGCTCGCGGTGCGGATGTGGCCGCGCGCCTCCGCTCCGCCGTGATCCGCAACGCCACGCGCCGTCGTCGCCCGCCGACCACGCCCGGCCGCTTCCGGCCGGCCCCCCGGCTCCGGGTCCGTCTCGACGACCCCGACATCCTCTGACTCCCCAGGAGACCCCCGTGCGCCTCGTCTTCGCCGGCACGCCCGCCGCCGCCGTTCCGACCCTCCGCGACCTCGCCGCCTCCGCGCACGAGGTCGTCGCCGTGGTCACCCGGGAGGACGCCCCGGTGGGCCGCAAGCGCGTGCTCACCCCCTCGCCGGTCGCCGTCGTGGCCGAGGAGCTGGGGATCCCGGTGATCCGGGCGAATCGCCTCGACGAGGACGTGACCGACCGGATCGCGGGCCTCGCCCCCGACCTCGGCGTGATCGTGGCCTACGGCGGCCTCGTCCGGCAGCGCCTGCTGGCGGTGCCGCGCCTGGGCTGGATCAACCTGCACTTCTCCCTGCTGCCGCGCTGGCGCGGGGCGGCTCCCGTCCAGCGGGCGCTGATGGCGGGCGACACGCGGATCGGCGCGAGCGTCTTCCAGCTGGTCGCCGAGCTCGACGCCGGTGACGTGTACGCCGAGCTCGCCGTCGACGCGGGGGAGCGCACCGCGGGCGAGCTGCTGACGGAGCTGGCCGGGAGTGGCGCCGGCCTCACCCTCGGCGTGGTCGACGCGCTGGAGGAGGGCACGGCCGTCGCGACTCCGCAGGCCGGAGAGGCGACCCCCGCTCCCAAGCTCGACGCCGCCGACGGCCGGATCGACTGGAGCCTCCCGACCGCGCGGGTCCTCGCGCTCGTGCGCGGAACGACTCCCGAGCCCGGAGCCTCGACCGCGGTGGGGGACGCGCGCCTCAAGGTGCTCGCGGTCCGCGCGGCCGAGGGGGACCTCGCTCCCGGCGTCGTCCGCCTCGACGCGGGGCGCGCCCTCGTCGGCACCGCGGACGGAGCGGTGGAGCTGGTCACCGTCCAGCCCGCCGGCAGGACCCCGATGGCCGGCGCCGACTGGGCCCGCGGCCTGCGCGAGAGCACGGTGCTCGCGTGAGCGCCCGTCGCGAGGCCGCTCCCGCCCGCCGGGTCGCCTACGACGTCCTGCTCGCGGTGAGCGGGTCGGACGCCTACGCCAACCTGGTCCTGCCCGCGCGGATCAGCGCCGCCGGCCTCTCGCCCGCCGACGCGGGACTGGCCACCGAGCTCTGCTACGGCACCCTGCGGATGTCCGGCTACTACGACCGCGTGATCGCCCTCGCGGCCGGCCGGTCCGTCGAGAGCATCGATGCGCCGGTGCTCGACGCGTTGCGCCTGGGCGTGCACCAGCTGCTCGCGACCCGCGTGGCCCCGCACGCCGCGGTGAACGAGAGCGTCGCGCTCGTCGCGGCCGGCTCCTCGCGGGGAGCGGTGGCCTTCGCCAACGCCGTGCTGCGCGCGGTCTCGCGCTCGAGCGCCGGCGAGTGGCGCGAGCGGGTCTCCGCGGCCGCGGTCTCCGGCGACGACCGGATCGCCGCGCTGAGCTCCCACCCCGTGTGGATCGTGCGCGCCCTGCGACGGGCGCTGGCGGCGGAGGGGGCGGCCGACGAGCTCGACGCGCTGCTCGCCGCCGACAACGCGGCTCCGCGGGTGAACCTGGTGGCTCTGCCGGGCCTGGCGTCTCCCGGCGAGATCGCCGACGCCGAATCCGACCGGTTCTCGCCGGTCGGCATGACCAGCACCGGCGGCGACCCGGAGGCGTTCCCCGCGGTGCACGAGGGCCGCGTGCGCGTGCAGGACGAGGGCTCCCAGCTCGCCGCTCTGGCGCTCTCCCGGGCACGGCCGGTGCACCCGGGCGAGCGCTGGCTCGACCTGTGCGCGGGACCCGGCGGCAAGGCGGCGCTGCTCGCGGCGGAGGCGCGCGCAGGCGGGGCGGCGCTGCTCGCCAACGAGGTGGTCGCGGGCCGCGCGGGCCTGGTGCGGCAGGCGCTGGCCGCCGTCGATCCGTCGGTCGAGGTGCGCACCGGCGACGGGCGCGAACTGGGCGACGAGCAGCCGGGATCGTTCGACCGCATCCTCCTCGACGCGCCGTGCACCGGTCTCGGTGCGCTGCGGCGTCGGCCCGAGGCGCGCTGGCGCAAGTCCGCGGCCGACGTGGAGCCGTTGGCCGCACTCCAGGGCGAGCTGCTCGACTCCGCGGTCCGGGCTCTCGCTCCCGACGGGCTGCTGGCCTATGTGACCTGCTCGCCGCACCTCGGCGAGACCCGGCGCGTGCTCGCCCTCGCGCAGGAGCGGCACGAGCTCGAGCTCGTCGACACGCCGGCCGTGCTGCGCGCGGTGACGGCGGACCCGCTCCCGCTGCCGGACGGCCCCCTCCACGTGCAGCTCTGGCCGCACCGGCACGGCACCGACGCCATGTTCGTGCAGCTCCTCCGCCGCCGGCCCCTCGAGGCGGCGTCCGGGAACGCCTGACCCCTCCGGAGCGGGAGCGTGCTCGGCCGGGCGGACGCGGAGGACGCTCCGATCTAGGCTGGAGGCATGCCCGCACGGATCAACCCCAGCATCCTCTCCGCCGACTTCGTGAACTTCGAGGCCGAGCTGCAGCGCATCGCCGGAGCCGACCTCGTGCACGTCGACGTGATGGACAACCACTTCGTGCCGAACCTCACCTTCGGGCTGACCATGGTTCAGCGCCTCCAGGACGTCTCGCCCCGGCCGCTCGACCTGCACCTGATGATCGAGGACCCGGACCGCTGGGCCCCGGACTACGCCGAGACCGGCGCCTACTCCGTGACCTTCCACGCCGAGGCCGCGCGCGACGCCGTGGCCCTCGCGCGGCGCCTGCGCGAGATCGGCTCGCGGGCGGGGATCGCGCTCAAGCCGGGCACGATGGTGGACGACTACCTCGACCTCCTGCCCGAGTTCGACCAGGTCCTCGTGATGACGGTCGAGCCCGGCTTCGGGGGCCAGTCCTTCATGGAGGAGACGATGCCCAAGCTGCGCACCCTCCGGAACGTGGTGGACCGCACCGGGCTCGACGTCTGGCTCCAGGTCGACGGCGGGATCGCTCCCGGCACGATCGAGATCGCAGCGGAGGCGGGAGCCGACACCTTCGTCGCGGGCTCCGCGGTCTTCGGCGCGGACGACCCGGAGGCCGCGATCGCGTCGCTGCGCGAGACGGCGACCGCTCACCTGCACCGGCACTGAGGCGGCCCGCGCCCGGCCGCCGTATAGACTTCCCCGGTGAAAACTTTCGACGACCTCTTCGCTGAGCTGGGCGAGAAGGCCGCCGCCCGTCCCGAGGGTTCGGGCACCGTCCGCGAGCTCGACGCCGGCGTGCACTTCATCGGCAAGAAGATCGTCGAGGAGGCCGCCGAGGTGTGGATGGCCGCCGAGTACGAGGGCGACGAGCGCACCGCCGAGGAGATCTCGCAGCTGCTCTACCACCTGCAGGTGCTCATGCTCGCCAAGGGACTGACGACGGCCGACGTCTACCGGCATCTGTGAGCCCCGCCCCGCTCGCCGGGGTGCGCCTCCGCTCCGCGCCGTCGCGCCCGCACGCTCCCCGAGGAGCCGTGCCGCCCCCTGAAC
Organism: Rathayibacter sp. AY2B7; assembly: GCF_002931635.1. Lineage (NCBI taxonomy): Bacteria > Bacillati > Actinomycetota > Actinomycetes > Micrococcales > Microbacteriaceae > Rathayibacter > Rathayibacter sp. AY2B7. The sequence continues at coordinate 35,693 of NZ_PSUC01000002.1, forward strand.
AGCCGTCGAGTCATGAAGGACGTCCCGTGACCACCACCCCCGCCCCGGCGCTCCTGCGCGTCGCCGTCCCCAACAAGGGCTCCCTCTCGGAGACCGCCGGTCAGATGCTCGCGGAGGCCGGCTACACCGGCCGCCGCGACCCGAAAGAGCTGCACGTCGTCGACGAGCGCAACGGGGTCGAGTTCTTCTACCTGCGCCCGCGCGACATCGCCACCTACGTCGGCTCCGGCGCTCTCGACGTCGGGGTCACCGGCCGCGACCTCCTGATCGACTCCGGCTCCGAGGCGCGGGAGATCGCGAGCCTCGGCTTCGCGAACTCCACCTTCCGCTTCGCCGGGCCCGCCGGCCGCTACGACGAGCTCGCGCAGATCGACGGCCTCCGCGTGGCGACCAGCTACCCGGGCCTCGTGGGCCGCTTCCTCCGGGAGCACGGAGTCGAGGTGACGCTGATCCGCCTCGACGGCGCGGTCGAGTCCGCGATCCAGCTCGGCGTCGCCGACGTCATCGCCGATGTCGTCGAGACCGGCACCACGCTCCGCAAGGCCGGCCTCGAGATCTTCGGCCCGGTCATCCTGGACTCGACCGCCGTCCTGGTCTCCGCCGCGGGGGAGCCCGAGGGCATCCCGGTGCTGCTGCGCCGCCTGCAGGGCGTGCTGGTCGCCCGCGAGTACGTGCTGCTCGACTACGACTGCCCCGTCGCGCTCCTGGAGAGCGCCACGGCGATCGCCCCGGGCTTCGAGTCCCCGACGGTCTCGCCGCTGCACGACGCCGAGTGGGTGGCCGTCCGCGTGATGGTGCCGCGCTCGGACATGAACCAGGTGATGGACCGCCTGTACGACCTGGGCGCCCGCGCGATCCTGGTCACCTCCATCCACGCCGCGCGCCTGTAGAGGGGGAGCCGATGAGTCTCGCCGTCCGCGTCATCCCCTGCCTCGACGTCGCCGCCGGCCGCGTCGTGAAGGGCGTCAACTTCCAGAACCTGCGCGATGCGGGCGACCCCGTCGAGCTCGCCCGCCTCTACTTCGAGCAGGGCGCCGACGAGCTGACCTTCCTCGACGTCACCGCCACGGTCGACGACCGCTCGACCACCTACGACGTGGTGCGGGCGACCGCCGAGCAGGTCTTCATCCCGCTCACGGTCGGCGGAGGGGTGCGCAGCGCCGAGGACGTCTCGCGACTGCTCGCGCACGGCGCCGACAAGGTGGGCGTCAACTCCGCCGCGATCGCCCGGCCCGAGCTCCTCGGCGAGATCGCCGACGTCTTCGGCGCGCAGGTGCTCGTGCTCTCGCTCGACGTCAAGCGGAGCGACGCCACGGCGTCCGGCTTCGTCGTCACCACTCACGGCGGACGCCGCGAGACCGAGCTCGACGCCCTGGCCTGGGCGGCCGAGGCCGTCGAGCGCGGCGCCGGGGAGCTGCTGGTCAACTCCATCGACGCCGACGGCACCAAGCAGGGCTTCGACCTCGAGCTGATCGCCGCGATGCGCGAGCTGAGCTCCGTGCCGGTCATCGCTTCCGGAGGCGCCGGCGCCGTCGAGCACTTCGCTCCGGCCGTCGACGCGGGGGCCGACGCCGTGCTCGCCGCCTCCGTCTTCCACAACCGCGAGCTGACGATCGGCGACGTCAAGCGCGCGCTCGCCGCCTCCGGGATCGAGATCCGATGACCCCCGCCGAGCTCGACGCCGTCCTGGACCGCGCCGCCTTCGATCCGACCGGGCTCCTGCCCGCGATCATCCAGCAGCACGACACCCGCGAGGTGCTCATGATGGGCTGGATGGATCGCGAGGCTCTCCGGCGCACCCTCACCGAGGGCCGTGTCACTTTCTGGTCGCGCTCGCGTCAGGAGTACTGGCGCAAGGGCGACACGTCCGGTCACGCGCAGTACGTGCGGGGTGCCGCCCTCGACTGCGACGCCGACACCCTGCTGGTCCAGGTCGAGCAGATCGGCGCCGCCTGCCACACGGGCGAGCACGCCTGCTTCGACGTCGACCCCCTCGTGCCGTTCACCGGCCTCGGCCCGGTGGAGTGAGCATGAGCGGACGGCGGCTGAAGTACACGGCGATCCTCGGGGTCGTGCTCCTCGCCGCGCTCGAGCTGACCTCCTCCACCCAGACCTGGTCCACGCTGACCCTGGCCGCGATCGAGGGGGAGGGCCAGCGGATCGACGTGGCCGGGACCGTCGCCGCGCCCGCGCTCTCCGCCCTGGCGCTCGCGGGCCTCGCCCTCGCCGCGGCCCTCGCCATCGCCGGCCCCGTCTTCCGGATCGTGCTCGGTCTGCTCCAGGCCGTCCTCGGCGCCTCGGTGGTGCTCGCGGCCGCGACGGCACTGGGCGACCCCGTGCGCGCCGGCGCCTCGCTGGTCACCGAGGCGACCGCCATCGCGGGGGAGCAGTCCGTCGCGGCGCTCGTGGCCTCGTCCTCCGCGACGGCCTGGCCCGTCGTCGCCCTGGTCTGCGGCGTTCTCACGGCGCTGCTCGGGATCGGCGTCCTCGCGACCTCGCGCCGCTGGCCGGGAGCGGCGCGGAAGCGCGCGTCCCGCTTCGAGCCCGCCGACGGCTACGGCCACGGCGCGTCGACCGTGCAGACGGACGACGGCGACATCGACCCGGTCGTCTCGTGGGACGAGCTCTCGCGCGGCGACGACCCCACCTCGGGCCGCTGACACCGGCCGCGGTCGTGTCCGGCGGTCCGGCATCCCCGCCTCCTGCAGGCGGCTGCGCAGGCGAGTCCGGGGCCGGGCGCTCAGGCGCCTCACGCTAGACTGCTCTGGTCCCGATGCACCCCCAGGAGGAGACCCATGAGCACCGAGCACGACGACGACAACCACGGCCACTCGCCCGCAGCGTGGACGGCCGTCGTCATCATGCTGGTCGGATTCACGATCGGCACGATCGCGTTCTGGTTCGACGTGCCCCTGGTGGTCTGGCTCTCGGCCGGCCTGGTCGTGGTGGGTCTGCTCGTGGGCATGGGCATGGCCAAGGCGGGCTACGGCGTCAACGGCGCGAAGGCGAACCCGAAGGCGCGCGCCTAGGTGCTCGCCGACCTCACCGCCGGCGCCCTGGCCGACGCGGCCCGGCGCCGCGAGAGCGCCCCGCTCGAAGCCGTCGAGCGCCGCGCGCTCGCCCAGGCGCCCGCCCTCGACGCGCTGGCCGCACTGGCCCCCGCCGAGCGCGTCAGGATCATCGCCGAGGTGAAGCGCGCCAGTCCGTCGCGCGGAGCCCTCGCCGACATCCCCGTCCCCGCCGAGCTGGCCGGGCAGTACGAGCTCGGGGGAGCGAGCGCGATCAGCGTCCTCACCGAGGAGCGCCGCTTCAAGGGGTCCCTGGCGGACCTCGAGGCGGTGCGCGAGCGCGTGTCGATCCCCGTCCTGCGCAAGGACTTCGTCGCCGAGCCGTACCAGGTCCTCGAGGCCCGTGCGGCCGGAGCCGACCTGGTCCTCCTCATCGTCGCCGCGCTCGAGCAGCCCCTGCTCGCCGAGCTGCACGCCCTCGTCCTCGAGCTGGGGATGACCCCGCTCGTCGAGACGCACTCGGCCGACGAGCTCGAGCGGGCCGCCGACCTCGGCGCGCGGCTCATCGGCGTGAACGCCCGCGACCTCTCCACCTTCCAGCTCGACCGCGACCTCTTCGGCCGCCTCTCCGAGCGCTTCCCCGACGATGCGGTGAAGGTGGCCGAATCGGCCGTCCTCACCGCCGACGACGTCGCGCACTACCGCGGCTCCGGAGCCGACGTCGTCCTCGTGGGCGAGGCTCTCGTCACCGGCGGCGACCCCGTCTCCACCCTCGCCGGCTTCCTGGCGCACTGACCACACCGATAGGCGGTACCCCCATGGCACTCCGGGATGAACTCGGCCCCTACTTCGGCGAGTTCGGCGGACGCTACGTCCCCGAGTCCCTCGTCGAGGCCCTCGACGAGCTGAGCGCCGAGTACGAGCGCACGAAGGTCGACCCCGCGTTCGCGGCCGAGCTGATGGAGCTGCACCGCAGCTACACCGGCCGTCCGTCGATCATCACCGAGGTGCCGCGGTTCGCCGAGCACGCCGGCGGTGCGCGGATCATCCTCAAGCGCGAGGACCTCAACCACACCGGCTCGCACAAGATCAACAACGTGCTGGGCCAGGCGCTGCTCACCAAGCGGATCGGCAAGACCCGCGTCATCGCCGAGACGGGAGCGGGCCAGCACGGCGTCGCGACCGCCACGGCCGCCGCCCTGTTCGGCCTCGACTGCGTGGTCTACATGGGCGAGGTCGACACCGAGCGCCAGGCCCTCAACGTCGCCCGCATGCGCCTGCTCGGCGCCGAGGTGATCCCCGTGACGACCGGCTCGCGCACCCTCAAGGACGCGATCAACGACGCGATGCGCGACTGGGTGACGAACGTCGGCACCACGAACTACATCTTCGGCACCGTCGCGGGCCCGCACCCGTTCCCGGCCCTCGTCCGCGACTTCCAGAAGATCATCGGCGAGGAGGCGCGCGAGCAGGTCCTCGAGCTGACCGGCTCGCTGCCTACCGCGGTCACCGCCTGCGTCGGCGGCGGCTCCAACGCGATGGGGATCTTCCACGCCTTCCTCGACGACCCCGAGGTCCGCCTCGTCGGCTTCGAGGCCGGCGGCGACGGGATCGAGACCCCCCGCCACGCGGCGACCATCAGCAAGGGCCGCCCCGGCGTCCTGCACGGTGCCCGCAGCTTCCTCCTCCAGGACGAGGACGGCCAGACCGTCGAGTCGCACTCGATCTCGGCCGGCCTCGACTACCCGGGCATCGGCCCGGAGCACGCGTGGCTCTCGAGCATCGGCCGCGCCGACTACCGCGCGGTCACCGACTCGGCCGCGATGGACGCGCTCATGCTGCTCAGTCGCACCGAGGGGATCATCCCCGCGATCGAGTCCGCGCACGCGCTGGCCGGCACGCTGGAGCTCGGGCGCGAGCTCGGCCCCGAGGCCACCATCCTGGTCAACCTCTCGGGCCGCGGCGACAAGGACATGACGACCGCTGCGCACTACTTCGGCCTCATGGACCAGGGCGCGGTGCAGTCGTGAGCGGCCGCGGACCGAGCGTCGCCGAGACCGTCCGGCGCCGGAACGAGGAGGCGGCGGGCGCCCTGATCGGCTACCTCCCCGTCGGCTTCCCCGACCTGCCGACCAGCATCGACGCCGCCGTGGCCATGGCCGAGAACGGCGTCGACGCGATCGAGCTGGGCCTGCCCTACTCCGATCCGGTGATGGACGGACCCGTCATCCAGGAGGCGACCCAGGCCGCCATCGCGGGCGGCTTCCGCCTCCGCCACGGCTTCGAGGCCGTCCGCGAGATCCGGGCGCGCGTCGACGTGCCGGTCCTGGTGATGACCTACTACAACCCCGTCCTGCAGTACGGGGTCGAGCGCTTCGCCACCGATCTGGCCGAGGCCGGCGGGTCCGGCCTCATCACGCCCGACCTGATCCCGGACGAGGGCGCCGAGTGGCTCGCCGTCTCCGAGCGGCTCGGACTCGACCGCGTGTTCCTCGCGGCGCCGTCCTCGACGGACACGCGCCTGCGCCAGGCCGTCGACTCGAGCCGTGGATTCGTCTACGCGGTCTCGACGATGGGCATCACCGGCGCGCGCACCGACGTCGACTCCGCGGCCCGCACCCTGGTCGACCGCCTCCGCGCCGCCGGCTCCGAGAGCGCGTGCGTCGGCCTGGGCATCTCGACCGGCGAGCAGGTCGCCGAGATCCTCGCCTACGCGGACGGCGCCATCGTCGGATCCGCCCTGGTGCGGGCACTGGCGTCCGGCGGGGTCGACGCGGTCGCCGAGACCTCCCGCGGCCTCGCCGAGGGCACCCGCCTGCGCTCCGCGCGCTGACACCCTCCCGCTACAATCGGGATGCCCACCGGGGCGCGGCCGAGCCGTGCCCGGGGGACCCCCTCCTTCGAAAGGTCGAGTACCGGTGTCCGTACCGCTGAGCATTCCGAGCCCCCCCGACGCGTGGAGTCAGTACGACCTCACGATCGGCACCTTCACGCTCGCGATCCACACCTACGCGCTCTGCATCCTCGCGGGGATCATCGTGGCGACGATCATGACGAACCAGCGCCTCAAGCGCCGCGGGGCGGAGCCGTGGGTCGTGCTCGACATCATCATCTGGGCCGTGCCGCTCGGCATCGTCGGCGCCCGCGCCTACCACGTGCTCACCCACCCCGGCGACTACTTCTACGACGGCGCCGACCCGTGGGAGGTCGTCCGCATCTGGAACGGCGGCAACGCCATCTTCGGCGGGCTGATCGGAGGCGCGGTCGGCGCGTTCATCGGCTGCCGCTGGACAGGAGTGCGGTTCTGGACCTTCGCCGACGCCCTCGCCCCCGGCATGCTCGCCGCGCAGGCGCTCGGGCGTCTGGGCAACTGGTTCAACCACGAGCTCTTCGGCCTGCCCACGACCCTGCCCTGGGGCCTCGAGATCGAGACCACCAACCCTGCCTTCCCCGTCGGCCTCCCGGCGGGCACGCTCTTCCACCCGACCTTCCTCTACGAGATCCTCTGGAACGTCGTCGGCATCGCGGTCATCCTCCTGCTCGAGCGCCGTCTCAAGCTGCAGTGGGGCACCGTCTTCGCCGCCTACCTGATCTGGTACGGGATCGGCCGCGTCTGGTTCGAGTCCATCCGGATCGACCCGAGCGAGTTCTTCTGGGGCATCCGCACCAACGTCTGGGCCGCGCTCATCGCCGTGGTCATCGGCCTGGTCCTCGTGGTGATCCAGAAGCGCGAGCACCCGGGTGCCGAGCCCTCGGCCTACCGGCCGGGTCGCGAGTGGACGCCCGCCCCGGCTGCGGTAGAATTCGAGGACGTCGAGTCCGACTCCGACGACACCACCACCCCTGCTTCCGGCACCGACGCCGAGAAGCCGACGGTCTCCCGCACCTGACGGAGGTCGCGGAGCCTCCGCGACCGCCTCCCGGGTGCCCGACACCTCCACGACCGCCCCATCGCGGCGCAGCCACGAGCGCTGCCGCGGGCGGGTCGTCGTGCAGGCACCGCCGACGGCGCGCGACGCTCGCGCCACGGCAGAACCCTGCGGCCCTCCCGATCGGGGAGCCGCTCCTCCTCCACCACCGCGGGCCAGCGACGTCCCGATCAGCCATCACCCCCGTGAGGACGGTTCCCATGGCCTCCGCCCAGCCCTCGACCCCGGCCCGCGCCGTGCCCTTCCTGGGCATGCCGCCGGCGCAGGGGATGTACGACCCGGCCGCCGAGAAGGACGCGTGCGGTCTCGCGATGGTCGCCACCATGCGCGGCACCGCCGGCCACGACATCATCGACGCCGCGCTGAACGCGCTGCGCAACCTCGAGCACCGCGGCGCCGTCGGCTCCGACGCGGGAACGGGCGACGGCGCGGGGATCATCACGCAGATCCCGGACGAGTTCCTCCGCGCGGTCGCTCCCTTCGAGCTCCCGCCGCTGGGCCAGTACGCGGTGGGCAACGCCTTCCTCCCGGTGGACGTGTTCGAGCGCGAGCGGGTCAAGTCGACGATCTCCGACATCGCCCGCGAGGAGAACCTCGCCGTGGTCGGCTGGCGCTCCGTGCCCGTGCAGCCCGACGAGATCGGCACGCTCGCCCGGGCCGCCATGCCGGCGATCGAGCAGCTGTTCATCCGGAGCGAGCTGACCGACGAGAGCGGCACGCCCCTCTCCTCCGTGCGCCTCGACCGCCTGACCTTCCGCCTGCGCAAGCGCGTCGAGCGCGAGCTCGAGGTCTACTTCATGTCGCTCTCGAGCCGCACGCTCGTCTACAAGGGCATGGTGACGACGCTCCAGCTGGAGCCGTTCTACCCGGACCTGTCCGACGAGCGCTTCGCGTCGAAGCTCGCGCTGGTGCACTCCCGGTACTCCACCAACACCTTCCCGTCGTGGCCGCTCGCTCAGCCGTTCCGGATGATCGCGCACAACGGCGAGATCAACACGGTGCAGGGCAACCGCAACTGGATGCGCGCGCGCCAGTCCCAGCTGAAGAGCCGCGAGCTGGGCGACCTGGCTCCGCTGTTCCCGATCGTCTCGCCCGGCCGCAGCGACTCCGCCTCGTTCGACGAGACCGTCGAGCTGCTCAACCTGGCCGGCCGGTCGCTCCCGCACGCGGTCATGATGATGGTGCCGGAGGCCTGGGAGAACCAGGACGGCGCGCTCGACCCGAAGCGCCGCGCGTTCTACGAGTACCACTCGATGCTCATGGAGCCGTGGGACGGCCCGGCCGCGATCGTCTTCACCGACGGCGAGCTCGTCGGCGCCACCCTCGACCGCAACGGGCTCCGTCCCGGCCGCTACGTCGTCACCGACGACGGGCTCGTGGTGCTCGCCAGCGAGATCGGCGTGCTCGACATCGACCCCGCGAAGGTCGTCCGCAAGGGACGCCTGCAGCCCGGCCGCATGTTCCTGGTCGACACCGAGCAGGGCCGCATCGTCGAGGACGAGGAGATCAAGGGGCAGCTCGCCGCCTCCGGTCCGTTCGAGGAGTGGCTCGAGAAGGGCCGCATCAACCTCAAGGACCTCCCCGAGCGCGAGCACATCGTGCACACGCCGGCCTCGGTCAACCGCCGCCAGCGCACCTTCGGCTACACCGAGGAGGAGGTCCGCCTCCTCCTGCTGCCGATGGCGCGCGCCGGTGCGGAGCCGCTCGGAGCGATGGGCTCGGACACTCCCGTGGCCGTCCTGTCCAAGCGCCCCCGCCTGCTCTTCGACTACTTCACGCAGGCCTTCGCGCAGGTGACGAACCCGCCGCTGGACTCGATCCGCGAGGAGGTCGTGACCTCGCTCCGCCTGGGCCTCGGCCCCGAACGCAACCTGCTGACCGCCGGTGCCGAGCACGCGCGCCAGGTCGTCCTCGACTTCCCGGTCATCGACAACGACGAGCTCGCGAAGATCCAGCACATCGCGCCGCGCCCGCTGAGCCACATCACCACGACGATCCGCGGCCTGTACCGCGTCGACGCTGGACCCCGCGCGATGCAGGACCGCATCGACGAGATGTGCGACGAGGCCGATGAGGCCATCGCCGCGGGAGCGCAGTTCCTGGTGCTCTCGGACCGCGACTCCACCAAGGACCTCGCGCCGATCCCGTCGCTGCTGATGCTCGCCGCCGTGCACCACCACCTCATCCGCACCGAGAACCGGATGCGAGTGGGGCTCGTGGTCGAGGCGGGCGACGTCCGCGAGGTGCACCACGTGGCGACGCTCATCGGCTACGGCGCCTCCGCGGTCAACCCGTACCTGGCGATGGAGACCTGTGAGGACCTCGTCCGCAGCGGCATGCTGTCGGACGTCTCGCCGGAGAAGGCCGTGAAGAACGTGATCAAGGCGCTCGGCAAGGGCGTGCTGAAGATCATGTCCAAGATGGGCATCTCCACCGTGTCGAGCTACGCCGGGGCGCAGACCTTCGAGGCCGTCGGCCTCAGCCAGGCGTTCGTCGACCAGTACTTCACCGGCACCGTCTCGAAGCTCGGCGGCATCGGCATCGACGTCGTCGCCGAGGAGAACGCCGCGCGTCACCGCGCCGCCTATCCCGAGGACGGCGCGATCGTCGCCCATGAGCGCCTGGCGGTCGGCGGCGAGTACCAGTGGCGCCGCGACGGCGCCCCGCACCTGTTCAACCCGGACACGGTGTTCCGCCTGCAGCACTCGACGCGCAACCGCCGCTACGACGTCTTCCGCGAGTACACGAAGATGGTCGACGACCAGGCGAGCTCGCTGATGACCCTCCGCGGCATGTTCAAGCTCGACACCGCGGGGCGCACGCCGATCCCGATCGACGAGGTCGAGCCGGTCGAGGCGATCGTCAAGCGCTTCTCGACGGGCGCGATGAGCTACGGCTCCATCTCGCCGGAGGCGCACGAGACGCTCGCCATCGCGATGAACCGCCTCGGCGCCAAGTCGAACACGGGCGAGGGCGGCGAGGACACCGAGCGGCTGCTCGACCCGGAGCGCCGCTCCGCGATCAAGCAGGTCGCCTCGGGCCGCTTCGGCGTCACGAGCATGTACCTCACCCACGCCGACGACATCCAGATCAAGCTCGCCCAGGGCGCCAAGCCCGGCGAGGGCGGTCAGCTTCCGCCCACGAAGGTGTACCCGTGGATCGCGCGCACCCGGCACGCGACCGCCGGTGTCGGCCTGATCTCGCCGCCGCCGCACCACGACATCTACTCGATCGAGGACCTCAAGCAGCTGATCTTCGACCTCAAGCGGGCGAACCCGTCGGCGCGCATCCACGCGAAGCTGGTCAGCCAGTCGGGCATCGGAGCGGTCGCCGCCGGCACCGCGAAGGCCCTCGCCGACGTGATCCTCGTCTCGGGTCACGACGGCGGCACCGGCGCGAGCCCGGTTAACTCGCTCAAGCACGCGGGCACGCCCTGGGAGCTCGGCCTGGCCGAGACCCAGCAGACGCTGATGCTCAACGGCATGCGCGACCGCGTGGTCGTGCAGGTCGACGGCCAGATGAAGACCGGTCGCGACGTCGTCATCGGCGCGCTGCTCGGAGCCGAGGAGTTCGGCTTCGCGACGGCCCCGCTGATCGTCGAGGGCTGCATCATGATGCGCGTCTGCCACCTCGACACCTGCCCGGTGGGCGTCGCGACGCAGAACCCGGAGCTGCGCCAGCGGTTCTCCGGCAAGCCCGAGTTCGTCGTCAACTTCTTCGAGTTCATCGCCCAGGAGGTGCGCGAATACCTCGCGCAACTCGGCTTCCGGAGCGTCGACGAGATCGTCGGCCACCGCGAGCTGCTCGACGTCGACCAGGCGATCGAGCACTGGAAGGCGAGCGGGCTCGACCTGACGCCGATCCTCGTCGGACCGGTCTTCACGGCGGAGGAGCCGCGCCGCCACGGCCGCGCGCAGGAGCACGAGCTCGAGCACCACTTCGACAACGAGCTGATCCGCATCGCGGCGAACGTGCTCGACCACCGCGGCACCGTGCGGATCGAGCGCGAGATCAAGAACACCGAGCGCGCCGTCGGCACCATGCTGGGCCACGAGGTCACCGTCCGATTCGGCGAGAACGGCCTGCCGGCCGACTCCATCGTCGTGTCGCTCCGCGGCTCGGCCGGGCAGTCGCTCGGAGCGTTCCTCCCCGCCGGCATCACGCTGCGGCTCGAGGGAGACTCCAACGACTACGTCGGCAAGGGCCTCTCGGGCGGCCAGATCGTGGTGCGGCCGGACCGCCGCAGCACCTTCGACGCCTCGACGAACGTGATCGCGGGCAACGTGATCGGCTACGGGGCGACCCAGGGCACGATGTTCATCCGCGGGATGGTCGGCGAGCGCTTCCTGGTCCGCAACTCCGGCGCCACCGCGGTGGTCGAGGGAGTGGGCGACCACGCGCTCGAGTACATGACCGGCGGCCTGGCGGTGATCCTCGGCGAGACCGGGCGGAACCTCGGCGCCGGCATGTCGGGCGGCACGGCCTACATCCACGGCCTGCGCCGCGAGCTCGTGAACCGCGACGCGATCGCCTCCGGCGAGCTGACCCTCTCCGAGCTCGGCAGCGCCGACGTGGAGATCCTTCGCGACCTGCTCGAGCGGCACGTCGCGGAGACCGAGTCGACCCTGGCCCAGGGGATGCTCGACGATTTCGACGGAACGGTCTCGCGTTTCGTCAAGGTACTGCCCCGCGACTTCGCCGCGGTGCTCGCGACGCGCGCATCCGCTGTGGAGGAGGGGCTCGACCCCGACGGCGACGTCGTCTGGGGACGGATTCTGGAGGTGACCGGTGGCTGATCCCAAGGGGTTCCTGAAGGTGCAGGACCGGGAGCTGCCCAAGCGGCGTCCCGTGTCCGTCCGCCTGATGGACTGGAAAGAGGTCTACGAGCAGGGCGACTCCGCCGTGCTGCGCCGGCAGGCGGGCCGCTGCATGGACTGCGGCATCCCGTTCTGCCACAAGGGCTGCCCGCTGGGGAACCTGATCCCCGAGTGGAACGACCTGATGTGGCGCGGCGAGGGCCGCCAGGCGATCGAGCGCCTGCACGCGACGAACAACTTCCCGGAGTTCACGGGCCGGCTCTGCCCGGCGCCGTGCGAGTCGTCCTGCGTGCTCGGCATCAATCAGCCCGCCGTCACGATCAAGCAGATCGAGGTCTCGATCATCGATCAGGCCTTCGGCAACGACTGGGTGCAGCCGCACCCGCCGGAGCGCCTGACCGGCAAGACCGTCGCGGTCGTCGGCTCCGGCCCGGCGGGGCTCGCCGCCGCTCAGCAGCTCACCCGCGCCGGGCACACCGTCGCGGTCTACGAGCGCGACGACCGCATCGGCGGTCTCCTGCGCTACGGGATCCCGGACTTCAAGATGGAGAAGAAGCACCTCGAGCTGCGCCTGAACCAGATGAAGGCCGAGGGCACGCGGTTCCGCGCGGGCGTCGACATCGGCTCCGACATCACCTGGGACGACCTGCGGGCGCGCTACGACGCGGTCGTGGTCGCCACCGGTGCTCTCGTGCCGCGCGACCTGCCGATCCCGGGTCGCGACCTCGACGGCGTGCACTTCGCGATGGAGTACCTCGTGCAGTCGAACCGCGCGATCGCGGGCGACCGCGTCTTCGAGCAGATCTCGGCCGAGGGCAAGCACGTCGTCGTCCTGGGCGGAGGCGACACCGGAGCGGACTGCATCGGCACCGCCCACCGCCAGAAGGCCGCGTCGGTCACGAACCTGGCGATCGGGCAGCAGCCGCCGTCGCAGCGCCCGGACAGCCAGCCCTGGCCGATGGACCCGACCGTGTTCGAGGTCTCGAGCGCCCACGAGGAGGGCGGGGAGCGGATGTTCCTCGCGTCGACCGTGGAGTTCCTCGCGAACGAGGGTGGCGAGGTCCGCGCGGTGCGCGTGGCCGAGACCGAGTACCTCGACGGGCGCCGCGTCCCCAAGGCGGGCACCGAGCGCGAGATCCCGGCCGACCTGGTCCTGCTCGCCCTCGGCTTCACCGGCCCGGAGGCGGACCACCTCGGCCGCCAGCTCGACGTCCCCTTCACCGAGCGCGGCAACGTCGCGCGCGGTGACGCCTTCGAGACGACCGTCCCCGGCGTCTTCGTGGCCGGCGACGCCGGGCGCGGCCAGTCCCTGATCGTCTGGGCGATCGCCGAGGGCCGCTCCGTCGCGGCCGAGGTCGACCGCTACCTCGAGGGCACGACCCAGCTGCCGGCGCCGGTCGGCCCCGACGACCGGGGCTTCACGCTCTAGTCCCCGGGACGCGATAGTCTCGGCCCGCCAGCAATCAGCTCACCCTCCCCGCTAACGACGCGCCTCCGGGCGCAGAACAACGGAGCACCCCCTCAATGAGACGAGCGAAAATCGTCGCCACCCTCGGCCCGGCAACGTCGTCGTACGAGACCATTCGTGCGATCATCGACGCCGGCGTGGACGTGGCCCGCATGAACCTCAGTCACGGAAGCTACGACGTCCACGAAGGCATCTACCGCATCGTGCGGAAGGCCGCGGACGACGCCGGGCGCGCGGTCGCGATCCTCGTCGACCTGCAGGGTCCGAAGATCCGCCTCGGCAAGTTCGAGGGCGGCCCGTACGCCCTCGCCGAGGGCGACGTCTTCACCATCACCACCGAGGACGTCCTCGGCACGCGCGAGCTCTCGGGCACCACGTTCAAGGGCCTCCCGGACGACGTGAACCCGGGCGACATGCTCCTCATCGACGACGGCAAGGTCGCTGTCCGCGTCACCGCCGTCGAGGGCCCCCGGGTCGTCACCGAGGTCGTCGTCCCCGGCAACGTCTCGAACAACAAGGGCATCAACCTGCCCGGTGTCGCGGTCAACGTCCCCGCCCTCTCCCAGAAGGACGAGGACGACCTCCGCTGGGCGATCCGTCTCGGCGCCGACATCATCGCCCTCTCCTTCGTGCGCAACGCCAGCGACATCGAGCGCGTGCACGAGATCATGGCGGAGGAGGGCCGCAAGGCTCCCGTCATCGCCAAGATCGAGAAGCCGCAGGCGGTCGACAACCTGCAGGAGATCATCGACGTCTTCGACGGCATCATGGTCGCCCGCGGCGACCTCGGCGTCGAGCTGCCCCTCGAGGCGGTGCCGATCGTGCAGAAGCACGCCGTCGAGCTCGCCCGCCGCTGGGCGAAGCCGGTCATCGTCGCGACCCAGATGCTCGAGTCGATGATCGAGAGCCCCCGCCCCACGCGGGCCGAGGCCTCGGACGTCGCGAACGCCATCCTCGACGGCGCGGACGCGGTCATGCTCTCGGGCGAGACCAGCGTCGGAGCCTGGCCCGTCGTCACCGTGCAGACCATGGCCCGCATCGTCGAGTCCACCGAGGAGCACGGTCTGGAGCGCATCCCCCCGCTGGGCAGCAAGCCCCGCACCCAGGGCGGATCGGTCACGCTGGCCGCCGCCGAGGTCGCGGAGTTCGTCGAGGCGAAGTTCCTCTGCGTGTTCACGGAGTCGGGCGACTCGGTCCGCCGCATGACGCGCCTGCGACACGGCATCCCGATCATCGGCTTCACCCCCGAGCCGGCCGTCCGCCGCCGCATGGCGCTGAACTGGGGCGTCCAGTCCTTCGTCACGCCGCGCGTCAACCACACCGACGCGATGTTCGCGCAGGTGGACGCGGTGCTGCTCCGCGAGGGCCTCGCCCAGGCGGGTGAGACCGTGGTCGTCGTCTCCGGATCGCCCCCCGGGCGCGCCGGCACGACGAACGACATGCGGGTGCACATCGTCGGCTCGTCCAGCTCGGCCGACAGGGCCGAGAACTGGGACCACTGAGTCCAGCACCCTCCGAAGGGCCCGGTCGCGCGAGCGGCCGGGCCCTCCGGCGTTCCCCGGCGGCCCGCGTGGCGGGACGCGCCTCCGCGGGCGGATACCGTGGACCCATGCGACTCGGCGTGCTCGACATCGGCTCCAACACGGTCCACCTGCTCCTCGTCGACGCGCACCCCGGCGCCCGCCCGGTGCCCTACCGCTCGCACAAGCGGAGCCTCGCTCTCGTGGCGCACCTCGATGAGGCGGGGGAGATCACCGAGCGTGGCCAGCGCGAGCTGATCGCGTTCGTGACCGAGGCCGCCGAGGTCGCCCGCGAGCACCGCGCGGAGGACCTGCTGGCGTTCGCGACCTCGGCGATCCGCGAGGCCGGCAACGGCGCGGCGGTCCTCGACCGGGTCCGCGCCGAGGCGGGCGTGCACCTCCAGGAGCTCGGCGGCGAGGCCGAGGCCTCGGCCACCTTCCTCGCCGTGCGCCGCTGGTTCGGCTGGGGCGCGGGCTCGATCCTGGACCTCGACATCGGCGGTGGCTCGTTCGAGCTCTCGATGGGCGTGGACGAGGTGCCCGAGCTCGCCGTGTCGGTCCCGCTCGGAGCGGGGCGGGTGACGCGGGACCTGCTGGTCGGCGATCCCGCCTCGGCCACGAGCGTGAAGGCCGCCCGGCGTCACGCCCGCGAGGTGCTCGCGGAGCCCGTCCGCGGCTTCCTCGCCCTGGGGCGCCCGGACCTGGTCGCAGGCACGTCGAAGACCTTCCGGTCTCTGGCGCGGATCACCGGCGCCGCTCCGAGCGCCGCCGGTCCGCTGGTGCGCCGCGAGCTGCACCTGGTCGACCTCCGGCTGTGGTCCGCCCGCCTCGCCGCGATCAGCGCGGCCGACCGCTCAGCGCTGCCCGGCGTCTCCGCTCTGCGGGCTCCGCAGCTGCTCGCGGGCGCTCTCGTCGCGGAGGCGGCCATGGACGCCCTCGGCATCGAGACCCTGGTGATCTGCCCCTGGGCCACCCGCGAGGGGCTGATCATCCGCCGCTTCGAGCTGCTCGACGCGCAGATCCAGCGCGAGGACGTTCAGCTCAGCGCGATGCTGTAGGACAGCGACCGCCGGCCGCCCGGCTCGAGGACGATCTGGCGCGGCTTGTCGACGATGTCTCCGTCCCAGCCCTCGGGGGTCGGGACGCTCCGCCACGGCTCGAGGCAGACGAACGGGGCCCCGACCGGCTTCCACACGCCGACCACGTCGAAGTCCCCGGTGTCGACGACGATCGCGCGGGCAGCGCCGTCGGCCTCGAGCCGGAGGGTCCGCCGGCGCGGCTCGTCGAAGATCATCACGCCCTCCTCGAAGTGCGCGTCGTCCACCGTCAGGACCCCGTCCTCGAGCGGCGCAGGGTGGCGCGCCCCGAGCAGCAGGTTCTCCGGAGCGCGGCGGTACCCCTCCGGCTCGGGCTGCGCGAAGCGGATGCGGTGCTCGCCGCGGCCCTCGGGCAGCGGCAGCGCGAAGGCCGGGTGGTTGCCGAGCGAGAAGCCCAGCGGAGAGGGACCCCTGTTCTCGACGGTCTGGGTGATCCGGAGCGAGGCGCCGGTCACGGCGTAGGCGATGAGGAGCGTCCAGTCGAAGGGGAACACCGCGCGCGTGGCGTCGTCGCTCCGGAGCCGGAACACCGCCTCGTCCGCCGAGACGCCCGCGAGCTCGAAGACGCGGTCCCGCGCGAAGCCGTGCTGCCCCATCCGGTGGTCCGCGCCGTCGTGGTGCAGCGTGTCGCCGGGGAGGCGCCCGATGATCGGGAACAGGACGGGAGCGTGCCGGCGCCACTCCGGGCCGGCCTGCCACAGGTACTCGCGGCCCTCGTCGTCGCGGAGGGACGTCATCTCGGCCCCGGCGGTCGTCAGGGCGAGGCGCAGGCTCTCGCTGCCGAGGGTGAGGACGGTGGGCGCGGGGGAGTCGCTGCTGGTCATCCTCCGATTCTGCCCGTCACGCGGTGCGGGCGGGGGCTGTCGGCGGTGCGTGGCAGCATGGGGCGGTGCCTCCCGAGTCGACCCCCTCCTCCTGGCGCGCCCGCGTCGGCGAGCTCAGCGGATCCGCCGAGGCCGAGTCGCCGCCCGTCCTCACGCCGATCGGGCTGCAGTTCGAGCTGCGCCGGCTGGTGCGCCGGGCCGACGATCCGTGGCGGGCGCCGGCGAGCGAGCGCGTCACGGCGAAGACCTACGACGCCGACGAGCGCCGCGACCACCGTCTGGCCACCCGCCCCGTCGTCCGCGGGCGCGGGGGCGCCTGGAACCGCAGCACCCTGACCTGGAAGTCGCTGAACTTCCAGACCCACCGGCTCTCGCTCGACCCCGCTCATCAGCGCTGGTTCGCCGAGTTCGCGGCCCTGCACCGCGCGACGCGCACCGTCCACCTCGGGCAGGACCCCGACTGGATCCACCTCGACGACTACGAGAGCCCGCTGCTCTGGCGGCTGCTCGAGCAGGCGCAGGCCGTCGGGATCCCGCTGCTCGCCCCGGAGAAGGGCGCGGTCCGCCTCGCCGGTCCCGCCCATGTGGCGGTGACGGTCTCGGCGGAGGAGGGAGGCCTGCGGCTGCGGCCCGTCCTGCGGATCGACGGCGCGGAGCACGCACTCGAGTCGGCGCGTCCGGTCGCCCGGCACGGCGTGTACGCGGTCGAGGACGGCGATCCGTCCTCGCTCCTGCTCGCGCCCGCGTCCCTGCCCTTCGACGACGAGGAGCTGCGTCTCCTCGACCACCCCGAGGAGACGGAGGTCCCGGCGGAGGACGTGCCCGAGTTCGTCGGCGAGCACCTCCCCGCCCTCCGCGGCCGCGTCGCGGTCCGCGAGGAGGGCGTCGACCTCGTCCTGGACGATCCGGAGCCCCCGCGCCTGGTCTGCACGGTCTCGTTCGAGCCGCGGCGAGCCGTCGGAGTGGGCTGGCACTGGCGCCGCTCGCCCGATCGCGCAGGCGAGCTCGACGGCACGGCCGACGCGGCTCTCGAGCGCGCGGTGCTCCGCCGGGTGCGCTCGGTGCTCGGCGAGGCCGGGTCCGCTCTCGTGCCGGAGCCGGGGACGAGCGCGGTCCTGCGCGGGGCCGAGGCGGCGGTGTTCGTGGTGGAGCAGCTCCCGCAGCTGGAGGGGATCGGCGGGGTCCGGATCGAGCGCGAGGGCGTGGCCCCGGACTACCGCCTGCTGACCGGACCGCTCACGCTCACCATCACCGCGGTCGACACCGAGAGCGCCGACTGGTTCGACCTCGGCGTCGTCGTGACGATCGGCGACGCGACCGTGCCGTTCCTGCCCCTCTTCCGCGCTCTGGCCGCGGGCGGTGACCGCATCCGCCTGGTCGACCACTCCTACCTCTCGCTCGCGCACCCCGGCCTCGACCGGCTCCGGGAGCTGCTGACCCGGGCGGACGAGCTCGACGAGTGGGAGACGGGACCGCGGCTCGGCCGGCACCAGACCGGGTTGTGGAACGAGCTGGAGGAGCTCGCCGACGAGAGCGTCCCCTCCGACGCGTGGCGCGCCGTGCTCGACTCCGCGCTGGCCGCCGGGTCGCCGGAGGACGTGGAGCCGCCGGAGGGCCTGACCGCCCGGCTGCGCCCGTACCAGCGGGCGGGCTACGCCTGGCTCGTGCACCGCCTCCGTCACGGGCTCGGCGGGATCCTGGCTGACGACATGGGCCTCGGCAAGACCCTGCAGGCGCTGGCCATGATGCTCGATGCGGTCGAGGAGGCGGGCCGCGCCGGGATCCGCCCCGCGCCGTTCCTCGTGGTCGCCCCCACCTCGGTCGTGCCGGGCTGGCGCTCGGAGGCCGAGCGCTTCGCGCCCGCCCTGCGCGTCCACCTCGTCACGAGCTCTCGGGAGGGCGCGCTCGACGCGGTCCCGGCCGACGCGGACGTGGTCCTCACCAGCTACGCGGTCCTGCGCCTCGGCGGCGAGCGCTGGGCGGCGAGGACGTGGTCGGCGCTGATCCTCGACGAGGCCCAGTTCGTCAAGAACCCCGCCTCGCAGACGCACCGGGCCGCCCGCGGGGTCGGCGCGCCCGTCACGCTCGCGCTCACCGGCACACCGCTGGAGAACTCGCTCGACGAGCTCTGGGCGGTCCTCGCCCTGGTGGCGCCCGGGCTCCTGCCGCCGCTGCGCCGCTTCCGCGAGGAGTACACCCGGCCGATCCTGCACGCGGAGGCGCCCGTCGGCATCGCCTCGCCCGATCTGTCCGAGGGACGGACCGTCAGCCACACCGAGGGCGCGCGCCGCCGCCTCGAGAGACTGCGCCGGCGACTGCGTCCGTTCCTGCTCCGCCGCACCAAGGAGGCGGTGGCGCCGGAGCTCCCCGAGAAGCAGGAGCAGACGATCGAGGTCGCGCTGACGCCCGCCCACAGGGTGCTCTACGACGGCTACCTCCAGCGCGAGCGGCGGAAGCTCCTGGGTCTGGTCGACGACCTCGACCGGCAGCGCTTCACGGTGTTCCGATCGCTCACCCTCCTGCGCCTGCTCGCGCTCGACGCGTCCCTGGTCGACCCGGCCTACCGGCACGTCCCGTCCGCGAAGCTCGACGTGCTCGTCGAGCAGCTCGACGACGTGATCGCGGAAGGCCGTCGGGCCCTCGTCTTCAGCACCTTCACCTCGTACCTGGAGCGGGCGGGAGAGCGGCTGCGCCGGCGCGGCATCCCGTTCGTGCAGCTCGACGGCTCCACGCGGGACCGCGCGGGAGTGATCGAGGAGTTCCGCTCCGGAGCCGCGCCCGTCTTCCTGATCAGCCTGAAGGCGGGCGGCACCGGGCTCACCCTCACCGAGGCCGACCACGTCTTCATCCTCGACCCGTGGTGGAACCCGGCGGCCGAGGCGCAGGCCGTCGACCGCGCGCACCGCATCGGCCAGGAGCGGCGGGTGAACGTGTACCGGCTGGTGGCGACGGACACGATCGAGGAGAAGATCGTGCGCCTCCAGGAGCGCAAGGGCCGCCTCAGCACGGCGGTGCTCGACGAGGGCGAGCTCTTCGCCCGGGCGCTGTCGGCCGACGACGTCCGCGAACTGCTGGCCGAGTGACCACGGCCCCACGAAGGGTGACAGAACGGCCAGGCGCGGCCCAGGATCCGAGCGCACACTGAGCGGATGAGACGCCGCCGCCCCCGCCCCCGCGCCGACTGGATCGTGGCCCTCGAGAAGGGCGACGACGCCGGGCTCTTCGGACCGGGCAGCGCGGTCTGGGCGGTCAACGGCGGCCTGCCCACGATGATCGCCGGAGTGCGGGCTCTGCTCATGCAGACCCTCCACGCCGGAGCGATGGCCGGTGTGCACGACCACTCCCGCTACCGCGAGGACCCGATGGGCCGCCTCGACAACACGGTCCGCTGGGTCCTGACCACCAGCTTCGGCGACACCGCCGCGGCGAGCGGAGCGGCGCGCTGGGTGACCGGCGTGCACGAGCGGATCGTCGGCTCCTACGAGGACGCCGGCGGGCGTGAGCGCTCCTACTCGGCGCAGGACCCCCGCCTGCTGCTCTGGGTGCACGACGCCTTCACCGACGCGTTCCTCGGCGCCCACGAGATCTGGGGCGGACGGATCCCCGGCGGCCCCGACGCCTACGTGCGCGAGTGGGCCGCCTCCGGCCGGCTGCTCGGAGTGGAGGATCCGCCCGAGAGCGTCGCGGAGCTCCGCGCGCAGCTCGCCGGATTCGCGGGCGAGCTCAAGCCCGACGCACGCGTGCACGAGGCGGTCGGCTTCCTCCGCGACATCCGGCTGCCGGGCGAGGCGGGCGTGGTCTACCCGCTGCTGTTCGCCGGCGCGGTCGCCTCGCTCAGCCCCGAGGTGCGGAGGCTCCTGGGCCTCCGGCGCCCGTGGTGGCCCGCGATCACGGCGAACCGCCTGCTGTTCGTGTTCCTGGGCCGGTATCTCGGCCGGGTCTCGCCGAGCGAGCAGGCCGCGATCGACCGCATCGCCGGCCTCGACCAGGTGCGCACCGGCGCCTGACGCTCTTCCCGTACACCTGTCCGGGAAGTGGTAGACTGACGTCGATGACTCCCGCCCGCCTCGCCTCCGTGCCCGCGGCGGAGTCCCCCTCGGCGCCCGGCTCCGCCGATCCGCGAGCCCGGCGCACCCGCCGCCGCGTGTTCGACGCGGTGGAGCGCCTCGTCATGCAGAGCGACGGCGAGAGGGCCGAGGGCATCGCCGTGAGCGACATCGTGCGCGAGGCAGGGATCAGCCGCAGCTCGTTCTACGCCCACTTCGACGACGCGGCGGGAGTCGCCTCCGCGCTGCTCCGCCAGGACCTCGTGGTCGCGGACGTCGCCGAGGGCGATCCCGCCGATCGCTCCGGAGCCGACGCCCTGCAGCGCGGCTACTCGCGGCTCGTCGAGCGGCTGGTCGACCGCCACGCCTTCCATGCCCGGCTCCGCGCGCGGGCCTCCGCCCGGGTCGCCTCCGACGACGCCGTGCTCGACACGGCGCTCGCCCTGCACCGCGAGGTGCTCGCGCGGGTCGACGTCCCCGCAGCGGTCGACCCCGAGCTCACCGCGGTCTTCGCGGCCGGCGGCGTCCTCTCCGTGGTCGGCGCCTGGCTCGCCGGCTCCCTCGACGGCACCGACGAGGAGCTGGTCGAGCACCTCGTCGCGCTGCTCCCGGCCTGGCTCGCCGCGGCGCCGCTGCGCCCCCTGGACTCCTCACTCCCACCACGCCCCACGACGAAAGGCACGACATGATGACATTCGAGGTCGGCGAGACCCTGGTCTACCCGCACCACGGAGCGGTGACGATCACCGGGCTCGAGAAGCGCTCGGTCAAGGGCGTCGAGAAGACGTTCATGACGATGAACGTGCACACCAGCGAGCTCACCATCACCCTCCCCGTCGAGAACGCCGAGCTCGTCGGCGTCCGCGAGATCATCGACGACGCCGGAGTCCAGGCGGTCTACGACGTCCTGCGCAGCGACGTCGCGGAGGAGGCCAGCAACTGGTCCCGCCGCTTCAAGGCCAACCAGGAGAAGATGGCCAGCGGCAGCGTGTACCGCGTCAGCGAGGTCGTCCGCGACCTGTGGCGCCGCGAGCAGGCGGGCGGCGTCTCGGCCGGCGAGAAGCGGATGCTCCTGAAGGCGCGTCAGATCCTCGTGTCGGAGCTCTCGCTCGCCCTGAAGGGCACCGACGAGGAGGCCTCGGCCAAGCTCGACGAGGTCCTCGCCTCGGCGATCTGACCCCGCGTCGCGGCGGGTCGGCTCACTCGGGCCGGCACGCCGCGATGATCCTCGCGGCGACCTCGTCCTGCGAGGCGGAGCCGTCGATCCGCACCAGGAGCTCGCGCTCGTCGTAGACCTCCGCCAGAGGAGCCGTCTCGCGCTCGTAGACCTCGATCCGGTTCCGCACCACCTCGGGGTCGTCGTCGGCGCGGTCCTGCTCCTGCGCCCGCACGTGCAGCCGCTCGAGGACCACGTCCGCGTCGGCCGTCAGCAACACGACGCACGAGAGCGGCGTGCCCCGCTCCGCGAGGAGCTCCGCCAGCGCGTCCACCTGGGCGAGCGTGCGCGGGTAGCCGTCGAGGATGAACCCGTCCCGGGCGTCCTCCTCGGCGATGCGCTCGGCGACCAGGGCGTTCGTCAGCTCGTCCGGCACGTACTCGCCGGCCTCCACGAGCGCCCGCAGACGCCGTCCGAGGTCGGTGCCGTCGGCGACGTGCGCGCGGAACAGATCGCCGGTGGAGATCGCCGGCACCTCCAGCTCGCGCGACAGCACAGCCGCCTGAGTGCCCTTGCCCACGCCGGGCGGGCCCATCATGATGACGCGCATCGCTCGTCCTCCTCGGTGTCGTCAGGCGATGCTAGCGGTGCGGAGCGGGGAGGCCGGTGCACACCGCGCCCGTAGGCTGGCGGGACGAGCCGAGGAGGAGCGTTGCCCGCAGCACCCGGGGCCGAGCAGGCCGCCGCCGATCTGGCCGCGCTCTTGCGCGAGGTCTCCGCCGAGCTCGACGCCCGCGGCATCGCCGACCAGGCCGTCGCCGAGCTGCGGACGCCGCGCGCGATCCTCGGCTTCCGCCGCAAGCCGGTGATGGCGCCGGTGACCCGCGCGTGGCGCCTCGGCGTGGTGCTCCTCGGACGCGAGGGCGAGCTCCTCGCGACGGGCTCGGTCACTCGTGCCGTCGCTCCGCTGCACGCCAACAACCAGTCCGAGTCGCAGGAGGCGCGCCGCGAGATCCGGCGCGCGGCCTTCGACGGTCCGTTCCAGGAGGGCGAGATCGTCAACTACGGCTGTCGGCGCCTCGCGCTGGACGCCGCAGCGCTCGAGTCGGGCCAGGAGCCGCTGGCACTGCGCGGCTCCGAGGTGCTCGTGCGCTGGGCGCCCGGTCTGGGCGAGCAGGGACTGATGCCGCTGCGCCGGTACCTGGCCGACCGCCTCGACCTCCTCGAGGCCGACTAGCGCCGGGTCACTCCTCCTCGGCCACCGGGTGGAACCACGGCGGGTAGACGGCGACGCGGGGAGAGGCGTCGATCCCCTCGAAGAGAGCCTTGACGCGGTTGCGGGCGGCGACCGACGCCACGCCGACCGTCGCGACGCCCTCGAGCGGGAAGCGCTCGGGCACGAGCGCCTCGGCGCTGCGCAGGGCCGGCTCGTCGACCAGGAGGCGCGCGAAGGTGCGCACGAGCGCGTCGCCCTCGGTGAAGCGCGTGAGGACGTGGGAGGCGTCGCCGTCGCTCAGCACCGGGGCGGAGGCGAGCGAGCCCACCAGGACGACGTACTGCGAGGCCGTGGTCTCGTGAGCGCTCGGCGACCAGTGCGGAGCGACCCGCTCGCCGCGCAGGTCGGCCCAGAGGGCGGCGTCGGGGGAGAGGAAGAAGGGCACGAAGCCGGCGACGCTCACGCCGTCCTTCACCTGCACGGCACGGCGGTGCTCGCGGGTGGTCTCGGCGCTGACGTCGATCGCGGGGCGCTCCTGGAGCTGCTGGTCCGCCAGGATCGCGCCGGCGGCGACGATCGCCTCGAGGTTGTCGAGGTGGGTGACGTGGTAGATCCGCTGCGCTGCGATGTCGACCTTCGGCAGGGGCTTCTCGCGCGCCGTGCCGCGGGCGGCGGCGCGGGCGGTGGCCGCACGGGAGGTCCCGGGCACGCGCGCGGGGGCGCGGGTGGCACGGCCGACCTGCTCGGGGAGCTTCTTCGGGGTGCAGACGTCGCAGAGCGCGATGTCGAGGCCGTGGATGCATTCGGTGGGCACTCTGGATTCCTTCTGCGCGCGGGCTCGGGGTTCCGCCGCAGGGACGACGTTACGCGACCGGGGCCCCCGCGCGTCCCGGCGGCGGGGATCTGCGGAGCCGCGGTGTCCGCCCGGGCATCCTCTGGGAGGCGCCGGAGCACCGCTCCCCGCCGCGTAGCGTGAGCGGGATGAAGCGCGTGCCGCCCGCCGAGGGCCAGGAATCCGTCTGGGACTACCCGCGACCCCCGAGGGTCGAGACCACCACCGAGCACGTGGTCGTGCGGCTGGGCGGCGTCGTCGTCGCCGAGACCCGTGACGCTCTCCGCGTCCTCGAGACGAGCCACCCTCCCGTCTACTACCTCCCCGTGTCCTCGTTCGCGCCCGGGGCGCTCGAGCCCGCGCCCGGCCGCAGCATCTGCGAGTTCAAGGGCGCGGCCTCCTACCTCACCGTGCGCGGGGGAGGAGGAGCGGTCGCGGAGGCGGCCGGTTGGACGTACCCCGAGCCGATGGACGGCTTCGAGGCCCTCGTCGCCACGGTCGCCCTCTACCCCGGCCGGATGGACTCCTGCACCGTCGACGGCGAGACGGTCCAGCCGCAGCCGGGCGACTTCTACGGCGGCTGGATCACCTCGCGCGTGGTCGGTCCGTTCAAGGGCTCGCCGGGCACGATGTTCTGGTGAATCAGACGGGGGAGGGCGGACCGAGCGGGTCCTGGACGAGGACCGCTCGTGCGGCGTCGATCCCCGAGACCTCCAGCGTCCATTCCGGCCGCACCAGGGTCTCCGGTGTGACGCGGAACCGCAGCTCCTCGACCGGCGCACCGTCCGGACCGACGATCCGGTGCGTCCCGTTCGGCCGGTAGCCGAGGGCCTCCGAGACCCGGATCGAGCGGGTGTTCCAGGCGAGAGCGGCGCTCTCGGCGACCTCGGCTCCGAGGTGGTCGAAGGCGAGGAGGAGCACGGCCGCGCGCATCTCCCGCCCGAGGCCGCGGCCCTGCGCCGAGCGGGTGAGCCACGAGCCCGAGGTCAGGGTGCGGGTGGCGGCGAAGGACTCGGCGACCACGTCCTGGCAGCCGACGACCCGGCCGTCCTCGACCACGGCGAACGCGACGCGCCACGACTCTCGCATCGTCTGCGCGCGCTGCGACCAGTGGAAGCGGGCGAGCTCGCCGGGTAGGCGCTCCGGCGGCGCCTCGGCCCAGGGGGAGGGGAACGGCGAGCGGCCGCTCTCGTGCACGCCCGCGAGGGCCGCGTCGGCGAGAGGGCCGAGGTCGGCGTCGCGGACCGGATGCAGCTCGAGCCGCGGCGTGCGCAGCTCCAGCGAGAACAGGGGCCAGGGGTCGGTGCTCATCCGACGACGCTAGCGAGCGGAGGCGCGCACCGCGCGACCAGGCGGGTACCGGTGGTGGGACTCGAACCCACAAGCCCTCTCGGACAGAGCATTTTGAGTGCCCCGCGTCTGCCATTCCGCCACACCGGCTCATCACCAGCCCGTCGAGAATACCGTAGGCTCATCGGCGTGACTGACCAGGAACCCTCGTCGACCGCACCCCGTCGGGTCGTCGTCGCCGAAGACGAATCCCTCATCCGCCTCGACATCGTGGAGATCCTCCGCGACAACGGCTTCGAGGTCGTCGGCGAGGCCGGCGACGGCGAGACCGCTGTGGCCCTCGCCACCGAGCTGCGCCCCGATCTCGTCATCATGGACGTCAAGATGCCCCAGCTCGACGGCATCTCGGCGGCCGAGCGCCTCTCGAAGGCGCACATCGCGCCCGTCGTCCTGCTCACCGCTTTCAGCCAGAAGGAGCTCGTCGAGCGCGCCAGCGAGGCAGGAGCGCTCGCCTACGTCGTGAAGCCCTTCACGCCCAACGACCTGCTGCCCGCGATCGAGATCGCCCTCTCGCGGTACGCCCAGATCCTCACCCTCGAGGCCGAGGTCGCCGACATGGTCGAGCGCTTCGAGACCCGCAAGCTCGTCGACCGCGCCAAGGGCCTGCTCAACGAGAAGATGGGGCTCACCGAGCCCGAGGCGTTCCGCTGGATCCAGAAGGCCTCCATGGACCGCCGGCTCACCATGCACGACGTCGCGCAGGCGATCATCGAGCAGCTGAGCACGAAGAAGGCCTAGCGCGAGGCCGGGCCCGAGGGCCCACGACTCAAGGCCAGAGGCGGGTGCGCTCCCACGGGGAGCCGCCCGCCTCCGTCGTTCCCGGGCGGTACTCGAGACGGGTGTGATCCTGCTCCGGCGCGGTCGAGCCCTGCCAGAACTCGATGCGCTCGGGCACGACGCGGTAGACGGCCCACTCCCGGTCGAGCGTCGCGGGCGAGCAGCCCACGGCGACGCTGGTCTGGAGCGTGACGAGGCCGAAGTCCTGCGCGCTGCGCATCGGCTCGCTCTGGCGTCCGACGAGCAGGGCGGTGCGAGCGGCCTCGGAGCGGCGGCGGAAGTCGTCGGCCGACTCCTGCGCGGAGGCGCGCTCGACCCGGCCCTCGACCCGGACCTGACGGCCCTGGACCGGCCAGAAGAAGGTCAGCGCGGCGTGCGGGTTCTCCTCCATGGCGCGTCCCTTGGGGCTGGTGGCATGGGTGGAGAACGCCCAGCCCGCCTCGTCGATCTCGCGCAGCACGAGCACGCGCGCCGAGACGGTGCCGTCGTCGGAGGCGGTGGAGAGCGTGGCGCCGTGGGGGAGGAGCTGCCCCGCGTCCTTCGCCTCCTCGAGCCACTGCGCGAACAGCTCGAGAGGATCGGCCGGAGCCGCCTCCGCATCGAACGAGGGCAGCTCGGAGGGCATGGACGGGAGGCTCTTGAGGAGATGGCGAAGGCTCATCCGCTCAGTGTCGCCCTTCGGGCACCACCGGGCACAGTCGCGCGCCGTCGCTTGACAGTGCCGCTCGCCGCGGTGCCGGGTCCCCGAGCGGCGCGGCCGACCGATCGATCCCGGTCGCTCGCAGGCACGGGCGGTCCCGACGACGGTCGCGGTCCTGGGCGCGGTCCTCGCGCACCGCTCCCGCGAGGGGGACCCGTCCGCTCCCGTCAGCGGGCGTCGCGGATGATGTTGGTGATCCGCACGGTGGAGAGGCGGCGCCCCTCCTGGTCGCGCACGACGATCTCGTGGGTGGTGAGGGTGGAGCCCAGGTGGATCGCGTCGCAGGTGGCGATCACGAAGCCCGAGTGGACCGACCGGCTGTGGCTCGCGTTCAGCTCGATGCCCATCGCCAGGCGGCCCGCGCCGGCGTGCACGTTCGCCGCGATCGAGCCCATCGACTCGGCGAGCACGACGTGCGCGCCGCCGTGCAGGATGCCGACCGGCTGCCGGTTGCCCTCGACGGGCATCGAGGCCACCGAGTGCTGCGGGGCGAGCTCGTGCCAGAGGATCCCCATCCGCTCGGCGAGCTCGCCCATGCCGCGGCCGATCCCGGCGACCAGGTCGAGCGCGGGCGGGCGGATCCAGGCGGTCGTGGTGGGGGTCGGCTCGGTCACGTCGCTCCTCGCGCTGGAGCCTCGGAGCGGCCCTGACCGGCGGGCGTGAGCGGGCCGATCCGGTGTCGGAGGCGCTGTGTAGTCTGGCCCTGTGTCAGATCCGGAACAGCCTACCCTCCTGCTCGTCGACGGCCATTCCCTGGCGTTCCGGGCGTTCTACGCGCTCCCGGTCGACAGCTTCCAGACCCGCGAGGGCCAGCACACGAACGCCATCCACGGCTTCCTCTCGATGCTGATCCTGCTGCTGAAGAACGAGAAGCCGACCCACCTCGGCGTCGCGTTCGACATCTCCCGCTACTCGTTCCGCACGCGCGAGTACCCGGAGTACAAGGGCACCCGCGGCGAGACGCCGCCCGAGTTCAAGGGCCAGGTCCCCCTCCTCGAGGAGGCGCTGCACGCCATGAACATCCGGACCGTCTCGAAGGAGGACTTCGAGGCCGACGACATCCTCGCGACGCTCGCGCGCCAGGGGGCCGAAGCCGGCTTCCGCGTGCTGGTCGTCTCGGGCGATCGCGACACCATCCAGCTGGTGACCCCGGACGTCACCCTGCTCTACCCCTCCACCCAGGGCGTCTCGCAGCTCACCCGCTACGACCGCGACAAGGTCTTCGAGAAGTACGGCGTCGAGCCGCACCAGTACCCCGAGATCGCCGCGCTCGTCGGCGAGACCAGCGACAACCTGCCCGGCGTCGACAAGGTAGGCCCCAAGACGGCCGCGAAGTGGGTCAACCAGTACGGCACGGTCGCCGACATCATCGCCCACGCCGACGAGATCAAGGGCGTGGTCGGCGAGAAGCTGCGCGAGCAGAAGGAGAACGCGCTCCGCAACCGCCGCCTCAACCGGCTGGTGACGGACGTCGAGCTCCCCCTCGGGCCGCACGATCTGACGCGCCGTCCGATCGATCCCGACGCGGTCCGCGAGATCTTCAGCCGCCTCGAGTTCAAGACCCTGCAGGAGCGGGTCCTCACGATCGCCGCGGAGGAGGGCGTCGACGGCGCCGCCGCGGCCCTGGCGGGCGACGTGGTCACGACCTCCGCGCCCGCCGTCCGCACCCTGGTCGACGAGGAGCTCGCGCACTGGCTCGACCGCGTGTCGGCGAAGGGCACCGCGCCCGTCGCCGTGCAGGTCCTGCTCGGAGCCGGCGGGCTCGAGGGCGTCGGCCTCGCGGTCGAGAAGGAGACGGCGTTCGTCCCATGGGCCGCCGAGCGGCCCGACTACACCGCGCTCGAGCAGTGGCTGGCCGGGCCCGCCCCCAAGTACTTCGCCGACGCGAAGCCCCAGATCAAGGCGCTGCGGAGGGCCGGACTCCCCGTCGCGGGGCTCGCGTTCGACACCCGCGTCGCCTCCTGGCTGGTGCAGCCCACCGGGCACCCGACCACGCTCGCGGCGCAGGTCGCGCAGCACCTCGACGAGACCATGGCGCAGGGCGACCCGAACCAGCTGGTCCCCACCGTCGAGCCGATGGGGCCCGCCACCGAGGCCTGGTACGCGTACCGGCTCGTCGCTCCGCTGCGCGAGCGGCTGGGCGAGGGGATGCTCTCGGTGCTCGTCGACATCGAGCTGCCGATCGTCCAGGTCCTCGCGACGATGGAGCTCACCGGCGTCGCGATCGACGCCGACGTGCTGGCGCGCCTCCGCGCCGAGCTGACCGTCTCGGCCGCCGACCTCGCGAGCCGCGCGTTCGCCGAGATCGGCCACGAGATGAACCTCGGCTCGCCCAAGCAGCTGCAGCAGGTCCTCTTCGAGGAGCTCGACATGCCGCGCACCCGGGCCACGAAGACGGGCTACACCACCGACGCCTCCGCCCTCGCCGACCTGCAGGAGTCGCACCCGCACCCGTTCCTCGGGCTGCTCCTCGAGCACCGCGACGCGACCAAGCTCAAGCAGATCATCGAGACGCTGGAGAAGTCGGTCACCGACGACGGCCGGATCCACACCAGCTACGACCAGACCGGCACGGCCACCGGCCGGATCTCCTCCAACGACCCGAACCTGCAGAACATCCCCGTCCGCAGCGAGGTGGGCCGCCGCATCCGCACCGCCTTCGTCCACGGAGCGGAGGCGAGCACCCTCCTCACCGCCGACTACTCGCAGATCGAGATGCGGATCATGGCCCACCTGTCCGGTGACGCCGGGCTGATCGAGGCCTTCCACTCCGGCGAGGACCTGCACCGCTTCGTCGGGTCGCGGATCTTCGGCGTCGATCCGGGCGACGTCACCTCGGCCATGCGCAACAAGGTCAAGGCGATGTCGTACGGACTCGCCTACGGCCTGAGCGCCTTCGGCCTGTCGAAGCAGCTGCGCATCTCGAGCGCCGAGGCCAAGCAGCTGATGACCGACTACTTCGTCCGCTTCGGCGCGGTGCGCGACTACCTCCGCAGCGTCGTCGAGCAGGCCCGCGAGACCGGCTACACCGAGACGATCTTCGGTCGCCGGCGTCCCTTCCCCGACCTGCAGAGCGCGAACCGCGTCCTCCGCGACAACGCCGAGAGGGCGGCACTCAACTCGCCGATCCAGGGCTCGGCCGCCGACATCATGAAGCGCGCGATGATCGGCGTGCAGGCCGACCTCGACGAGCAGGGGCTCGGCTCGCGGATGCTCCTCCAGGTGCACGACGAGCTGATCTTCGACGTCGCGCCCGGCGAGGAGGAGCCGCTCGAGGCGATCGTCCGCGGCCGGATGGCGGGTGCCGCCGACCTGAGCGTCCCGCTCGAGGTGCAGGTGGGCCACGGGTCCGACTGGGACGTCGCCGCGCACTGAGCCGGCCGCAGCGCCTGGCTAGGCTCGGAGGCATGAGCACCGACACCCCCCGCGAGCCCACCGCCGTCGACGCCGTCGCCGAGCGCTGGGTCGACACGCTCGTCGACCTCGACCCCACCCTCGGTACCGCGATCGGACGCAGCGGCGCGAACGGCCGCCTGGGCGACTACTCGCCGGCCGGTCTCGAGCGCGCCCGGGCGGCGACCGCCTCGGCCCTCGCCGAGCTCGAGGCAGCCGACCCCGTGGACGACGTCGACCGCGTCACGGTCGCCGACCTCGGCGCCGAGCTCCGGCTCTCCCTGGAGGGGCACGACGCCGGTCTGCCGCTGCGGGACCTCAACGTGATCGCGTCCCCGGCGCAGGAGCTGCGCGACGTCTTCGACCTGATGCCGACGGACGAGGTCGCCGACTGGGAGGCGGTCGCCGAGCGGCTGCTGGCCGTGCCGGCCGCACTCGAGGGCTACGCGGAGACCCTGCGCGAGGGGATGCGCACCGGCATCATCCCCGCCCGCCGCCAGGTCGAGCTCGTCGCCGAGCAGGCGCGGAAGATCGCCGCTCCCCGGGGGTTCTTCGCCGAGCTGGCAGCGGAGGCCGCTCCCGCCGCCGGATCCCTGCCCGCGTCGCTCGCTCAGCGACTGGAGGACGGCGCCCGCCGTGCCTCGGCCGCCTACGGGTCGCTCGCGCAGTTCCTCCGGGGCGAGCTCGCCCCCGCCGCGACCGAGCAGGACGCCGTCGGCCGGGAGCTGTACGCGCTGCACTCCCGCCGCTTCCTCGGCGCTGTCGTCGACCTCGACGAGACCTACGAGTGGGGGATCGAGGAGCTGGCCCGCATGACGTCCGAGCAGGAGTCGATCGCGCGCGAGATCCTGCCCGGCGCCTCCGTCGCCGAGGCGATCGCCCACCTCGAGGCGGACCCGGCCCGCACTCTGCACGGCGTCGACGCTCTGCAGGCCTGGATGCAGGAGACGAGCGACCGCTCCGTCCGCGAGCTCGCCGGCACCGCCTTCGACATCCCGGAGGAGGTGCGCCGCCTCGAGTGCAGGATCGCGCCGACCCAGGAGGGCGGCATCTACTACACCGGTCCGAGCGACGACTTCTCGCGCCCGGGGCGGATGTGGTGGTCGGTCCCGGACGGAGTCACCGAGTTCGCCACCTGGCGGGAGCTGACCACGGTCTACCACGAGGGCGTCCCGGGCCACCACCTGCAGATCGGCCAGGCCGTCCACAACCGCGCCCGCCTCAACACCTGGCGCCGTCAGCTCGCCGGGACCTCCGGCCACGCCGAGGGCTGGGCGCTCTACGCGGAGCGGCTGATGGAGCGCTTCGGCTACCTCGACGACCCGGCCGACCGCCTGGGCATGCTCGACGGCCAGCGGATGCGCGCGGCGCGCGTCGTGCTGGACATCGGCGTGCACCTCCAGAAGCCGATGCCGGGCTCCGACGCCGTCTGGACCGCCGAGTCGGCCCTCGACTTCCTGCGGGCCAACGTGAACATGGACGACGCGTTCGTGCGCTTCGAGGTGAACCGGTACCTCGGCTGGCCGGGGCAGGCTCCGTCCTACAAGATCGGGCAGCGGATCTGGGAGCAGCTGCGCGACGAGGCGGAGGTGCGCGAGGGCGCCGCGTTCTCGCTCGCGGCCTTCCACCGGAGGGCACTCGACCTCGGCGGCGTCGGTCTCGACACACTCCGCTCCTCCCTCGCCGGCTGACTCCGGAACCCGCGCCTGGACGGGCGCGGCGAGATTGCCGTGCGCCTCCCGGGGCGTCTAAGCTGGAGTGTCACATCTGTGGCGCCGCCGTGCCCGCGGCGCGCGAGGAAGGCCGGTCCTCCGGCCGGCCGAGCGCGGCTCCCGGGCCGGAGGCACATCCCTCACCATCGCAGTGGTCACCACTCCGCCGAGCCGCGAGGCCCGCAGGCGGCCGCCGCCCGAGACCCATCCATCCTGGAGCATCCCTTAATGACAACCGCAACGACCGACAAGGCAACCAAGCAGGTCGCGATCAACGACATCGGGTCTGCTGAAGACTTTCTTGCCGCGGTCGAAAAGACTCTGAAGTTCTTCAACGACGGAGACCTCATCGAAGGCACCGTCGTGAAGATCGACCGCGACGAGGTCCTCCTCGACGTCGGCTACAAGACCGAGGGCGTCATCCCCTCGCGCGAGCTCTCCATCAAGCACGACGTCGACCCCTCCGAGGTCGTCAACGTGGGCGACAGCGTCGAGGCCCTCGTCCTCCAGAAGGAGGACAAGGAGGGTCGCCTGATCCTGTCCAAGAAGCGTGCGCAGTACGAGCGCGCGTGGGGCGACGTCGAGAAGATCAAGGAGTCGGACGGCGTCGTCACCGGCTCGGTCATCGAGGTCGTCAAGGGCGGTCTCATCGTCGACATCGGCCTCCGCGGCTTCCTCCCGGCCTCGCTCATCGAGCTGCGCCGCGTCCGCGACCTCACGCCGTACCTCGGCCAGGAGATCGAGGCGAAGATCCTCGAGCTCGACAAGAACCGCAACAACGTGGTCCTGTCGCGTCGCGCGCTCCTCGAGCAGACCCAGTCCGAGAGCCGCACCACGTTCCTGAACAACCTGCACAAGGGTCAGGTCCGCAAGGGCGTCGTGTCGTCGATCGTCAACTTCGGTGCGTTCGTCGACCTCGGCGGCGTCGACGGTCTCGTCCACGTCTCCGAGCTCTCCTGGAAGCACATCGAGCACGCCTCCGAGGTCGTCGAGGTGGGCCAGGAGGTCACCGTCGAGATCCTCGAGGTCGACCTCGACCGCGAGCGCGTGTCGCTCTCGCTCAAGGCGACCCAGGAGGACCCGTGGCAGGTCTTCGCCCGCACCCACGCGATCGGACAGGTCGCGCCGGGCAAGGTCACGAAGCTGGTCCCGTTCGGTGCCTTCGTCCGCGTCGCGGACGGCATCGAGGGCCTCGTCCACATCTCCGAGCTGTCGGGCAAGCACGTCGAGCTCGCCGAGCAGGTCGTGTCGGTCGGGGAAGAGGTGTTCGTCAAGGTCATCGACATCGACCTCGACCGTCGCCGCATCTCCCTCTCGCTCAAGCAGGCGAACGAGAACGTCGACCCCGAGGGCACCGAGTTCGACCCGGCGCTCTACGGCATGGCCACGGAGTACGACGACCAGGGGAACTACAAGTACCCCGAGGGCTTCGACCCCGAGACCAACGAGTGGCGCGAGGGCTTCGAGTCGCAGCGCGAGGCCTGGGAGCAGGAGTACGCCGCTGCTCAGGCGCGCTGGGAGGCCCACAAGGCCCAGGTCGCCAAGTCGCAGGAGGAGGCGGCCACCGTCTCCGAGGGCGTCTCGGTCGGCGCCGGCTTCACCAGCGAGTCGACCACCGGCGGCACCCTCGCCGACGACGAGTCGCTCGCCGCGCTCCGCGAGAAGCTGTCCTCGAACAACTGATCGCGAGCACATCGCATCGAACGGCCGGTCCCCTCGGGGGCCGGCCGTTCGGCGTTCCGGGCGACGGCGCTGGGTAGGGTGGCCGGGTGCATCTCGTCGCCCTCACCGGAGGCATCGCCTCGGGCAAGTCCACCGTCGCCCGCCGTCTCGCCGAGCACGGAGCGGTGGTGGTCGACGCCGACGTCCTCGCGCGCGAGGTCGTCGAGCCGGGGGAGCCGGCGCTGGCGGCGATCGCCGAGCGCTTCGGCCCGTCCGTGATCCGCGCGGACGGCGCGCTCGACCGCCCGTCGCTCGGCGCGATCGTCTTCTCGGACGCGGCGGCCCGCGCCGACCTCAATGCGATCACCCATCCGGCGGTGACCCTCCGCTCGCAGCGGCTGTTCGCGGAGGCCGCCGAGGCGGACCCGGCCGCGGTGGTCGTCTACGACGTCCCCCTCCTCGCCGAGGGCCGTGGAGCGGGGGAGTTCGACGAGGTGGTCGTCGTGCACGCGCCGCGGCACCTCCGCATCGAGCGTCTCGTCGCCCTCCGGGGACTGACCGAGGAGGAGGCACGTGCGCGGGTCTCGTCGCAGGCGAGCGACGAGGAGCGCCTCGCCCTCGCCGACGTCGTGATCGACTCCTCCGGCACGCTGGAGGAGACGCTCGCTCGGACCGACGCGCTGTGGGAGCGGCTCGCCCGCTGACGGTCCCTCTCCGACACCCGCCCTCGTGACCGAGCGGCCCGGCCGGAGAGCGCACCCCCGTTCGCCGCCAGCGCACGCGCCGTCCGGTGTCGGTGGTCGCGGCTACGCTTCGAACCATGGAGCCAACCCGTGCCGTGCACCCGTTCGAGGTCATCAGCGAGTACAAGCCGAGCGGTGACCAGCCCGGCGCGATCGCCGATCTGAGCGCCCGCATCAACGCCGGCGAGACCGATGTCGTCCTGCTGGGCGCCACCGGAACCGGCAAGTCCGCGACCACGGCCTGGCTCGTCGAGGCCGTGCAGCGCCCCACGCTCGTGCTCGCGCACAACAAGACCCTCGCCGCGCAGCTCGCCAACGAGTTCCGCGAGCTGTTCCCCAACAACGCCGTCGAGTACTTCGTCTCGTACTACGACTACTACCAGCCCGAGGCCTACGTCCCGCAGACGGACACCTTCATCGAGAAGGACAGCTCGGTCAACGCCGAGGTCGAGCGGCTGCGCCACTCCACCACGAACTCGCTTCTGAGCCGCCGCGACGTGATCGTGGTGTCGACCGTCTCGTGCATCTACGGCCTCGGCCAGCCCGAGCAGTACCTCGAGGCGATGGTGGCGCTCCAGGTCGGCCAGCGGGTCGACCGGGACCGCCTCATCCGCAAGTTCGTGTCGATGCAGTACGCGCGCAACGACGTCGACTTCGCCCGCGGCACCTTCCGGGTGCGGGGCGACACGATCGAGATCATCCCGATGTACGAGGAGCTCGCGATTCGGATCGAGATGTTCGGCGACGAGATCGAGGCGCTCTACACGCTCCACCCGCTCACCGGCGACATCGTCCGGAAGCTCGACTCCGTGTCGGTCTTCCCCGGCTCGCACTACGTCGCCAGCCAGGACGTCATGCACCGTGCGATCGACACCATCCAGCAGGAGCTCGAGGTGCGCCTGGCCGACCTCGAGAAGCAGAACAAGCTCCTCGAGGCGCAGCGCCTGCGGATGCGCACGACCTTCGATCTCGAGATGATGCAGCAGATCGGATTCTGCTCCGGCATCGAGAACTACTCCCGCCACATCGACGGCCGCGAGTCGGGCGAGGCCCCGCACTGCCTGCTCGACTACTTCCCGGACGACTTCCTCGTCGTGATCGACGAGTCGCACGTGACGGTGCCGCAGATCGGCGCGATGTACGAGGGCGACGCGTCCCGCAAGCGCACGCTGGTCGAGCACGGCTTCCGCCTGCCCTCGGCGATGGACAACCGGCCACTGAAGTGGGAGGAGTTCAAGTCGCGCGTCGGCCAGACCGTCTACCTCTCCGCGACCCCGGGGCGCTACGAGATGGGCATCGCCGACGGCATCGTCGAGCAGATCATCCGCCCGACCGGCCTGATCGACCCCGAGATCGTCGTCAAGCCGACGAAGGGCCAGATCGACGACCTGCTCGAGGAGATCAAGCGCCGCACCGAGCGCGACGAGCGCGTGCTCGTCACGACGCTGACGAAGCGCATGGCCGAGGAGCTCACCGACTTCCTCACGGAGGCCGGCGTCCGGGTCCGCTACCTGCACTCCGACGTCGACACCCTGAGGCGCGTCGAGCTCCTCTCGGAGCTGCGGGCGGGCGTCTACGACGTCCTGGTCGGCATCAACCTGCTGCGCGAGGGGCTCGACCTGCCCGAGGTCTCGCTCGTGGCGATCCTCGACGCCGACAAGGAGGGCTTCCTCCGCTCGTCCACGTCGCTCATCCAGACGATCGGCCGTGCGGCGCGCAACGTCTCGGGCGAGGTCCACATGTACGCCGACAAGGTGACGGACTCGATGCGGCTCGCGATCGACGAGACCGACCGCCGACGCGAGAAGCAGGTCGCGTACAACCTCGACCACGGCATCGACCCGACGCCGCTGCGGAAGAAGATCGCCGACATCACCGACGCCCTCGCCCGTGAGGGGGCCGACACCGCCAAGCTGCTCGCCGGGCGCGACGCCAAGAAGAAGAGCCCGACGCCTAACCTGCGCCGTCAGGGTCTCGCCGCGAACGGCGGCAACGACCTCGAGGCGATCATCTCCGACCTCAACGGGCAGATGCTCCAGGCGGCGGGCGAGCTCAAGTTCGAGCTCGCGGCCAGGCTGCGGGACGAGGTCCAGGAGCTCAAGCGCGAGCTCCGCCAGATGGAGAAGGCCGGGCACCTGTCCTGATCGGGGGTGCTGATCCGCAAGGGGAGGGGCCCGCGGATCAGCGCCCAGCGAACGCCACGGGCGATGTCGGTGGCTCCGCATACACTTTTGGAGTGTCGATCCTGAACGCCGTTACGGACCCCTCCTCCACCCCCTCTCCCTCCTTCCACCGCTTCGTCTCCTCGCTCGACGAGTCGTCCTCGAAGCTGGTGGTGAGCGGCGCGAGGGTGCACAACCTGCAGAACGTCGACCTCGAGATCCCGCGCGACTCGATGGTGGTGTTCACCGGTCTCTCGGGCTCGGGCAAGTCCTCCCTGGCCTTCGACACGATCTTCGCGGAGGGTCAGCGGCGCTACGTCGAGTCCCTCTCCGCATACGCCCGCCAGTTCCTCGGGCAGGTGGACCGGCCGGACGTCGACTTCATCGAGGGCCTCAGCCCCGCGGTCTCGATCGACCAGAAGTCGACGAACCGCAACCCGCGCTCGACCGTCGGCACGATCACCGAGATCTTCGACTACATGCGCCTGCTCTGGGCGCGCATCGGCGTCCCGCACTGCCCCATCTGCAGCGAGCGGATCTCCGCGCAGACCGTGCAGCAGATCGCCGACCAGCTGATGGAGCTCGAGACCGGTACCCGCTACCAGATCCTCAGCCCCGTCGTCTCGCAGAAGAAGGGCGAGTTCGTCGACCTCTTCAAGGAGCTGACCGCGGGCGGCTACTCCCGCGCCATGGTGGACGGGAAGCTCGTCCAGCTGAGCGAGCCGCCGGTGCTCAAGAAGCAGTACAAGCACGACATCTCCGTCGTGGTCGACCGGCTCGTCGCCGGCCCCGACATCCTCGGGCGCCTCACCGACTCGCTCGAGACGGCCCTGCGGCTCACCGACGGCATCGTGCAGATCAACCACGTCGACGGCGAGGGCGACGGCGCCTGGACCACCTACTCCGAGAAGCTGTCCTGTCCCAACAACCACCCGATCTCGCTGACCGAGATCGAGCCGCGGACCTTCTCCTTCAACGCGCCCTTCGGCGCCTGCCCGGAGTGCTCGGGCCTCGGCACGCGCATGTCGGTCGACGACGAGCTGCTGCTCGGCGACCCCGACCTGAGCATCGCCGAGGGCGTCATCATCCCCTGGACCACCCAGGGCAAGGGCCTGTTCCAGTACTACGAGAAGCTGCTCGACGGCCTCTCCCGCGACCTCGGCTTCACGCTCACCACCCCGTGGAAGCGCCTCAGCACCGAGGTGCAGCAGGCCGTCCTCCACGGCGACAACTTCGAGGTCAAGGTCAAGTGGAAGAACCGCTACGGCCGCGAGATGAGCTACACCTCGGGCTTCGAGGGCGTCGTGCCCTACATCGAGCGCCAGTTCGTCCAGGCCGAGACCGACGTCCAGCGCACCCGCTGGTCCGAGTTCCTTCGCGAGGTGCCCTGCCCCGTGTGCAAGGGCTCCCGCCTGAAGCCCGAGGTGCTCGCCGTGCTCGTGCACGGGGCGAGCATCGCGGACGTGGCCGACCTCAGCCTCGGCGACGCCCAGGACTTCATGAGCCGGCTCGAGCTGACCGACCGCGAGGCGCACATCGCGGCGCAGGTGCTGCGCGAGATCCGCGCGCGCATCGACTTCCTCATCGAGGTCGGGCTCAACTACCTCAACCTCTCGCGCGCCGCCGCCTCCCTGTCGGGCGGCGAGGCGCAGCGCATCCGCCTGGCGACCCAGATCGGCTCCGGGCTGACCGGCGTGCTCTACGTGCTCGACGAGCCGAGCATCGGTCTGCACCAGCGCGACAACCGCCGCCTGATCGACACCCTCATCAAGCTGCGCGACCTGGGCAACACGCTGATCGTGGTCGAGCACGACGAGGACACCATCCGCACCGCCGACTGGATCGTCGACATCGGCCCGGGCGCCGGGGTCAACGGCGGCAAGGTCGTGCACTCCGGCTCCTACGAGTCGCTGCTCGAGAACACCCACTCGCTGACCGGCGACTACGTCTCGGGCCGCAAGGCGATCGAGGTCCCGAAGAAGCGACGGAAGATCGACCGCAAGCGGATGATCAAGGTCGTCGGGGCGAACGCCAACAACCTCCGCAAGGTCGACGCGGAGTTCCCGCTCGGCACGTTCGTCGCGGTCACCGGGGTCTCCGGCTCCGGCAAGAGCACCCTCGTGAACGACATCCTCTACCGCGTGCTCGCCAACCAGCTCAACGGCGCCCGCAAGGTGCCGGGCAAGCACACGCGCGTCACCGGCCTCGAGAACCTCGACAAGGTCGTGCACGTCGACCAGAACCCGATCGGCCGCACGCCGCGCTCGAACCCCGCCACCTACACGGGCGTGTTCGACCGCATCCGCAACCTCTTCGCCGAGACCACGGAGGCGAAGGCGCGGGGGTACCTGCCCGGCCGCTTCAGCTTCAACGTCAAGGGCGGCCGCTGCGAGGCCTGCTCGGGTGACGGCACCATCAAGATCGAGATGAACTTCCTGCCCGACGTCTACGTGGCGTGCGAGGTCTGCGGGGGAGCGCGCTACAACCGCGACACCCTGACCGTGCACTACAAGGGCAAGAACATCGCCGAGGTGCTCGACATGCCGATCGCCGAGGCGGCCGACTTCTTCGAGCCGATCACGGCGATCCACCGCTTCCTCCGCACGCTGGTAGAGGTGGGCCTCGGCTACGTCCGCCTCGGGCAGAGCGCGACCACGCTCTCCGGCGGCGAGGCGCAGCGCGTCAAGCTGGCCACCGAGCTCCAGCGCCGCTCCAACGGCCGCAGCGTCTACGTGCTCGACGAGCCGACGACCGGCCTGCACTTCGAGGACGTCCGCAAGCTCCTCCTCGTCCTCAACGGCCTGGTCGACAAGGGCAACACGGTGATCACCATCGAGCACAACCTCGATGTCATCAAGTCGGCCGACTGGCTGATCGACATGGGTCCCGAGGGCGGCGCCGGCGGCGGACAGGTGGTCGCGGTGGGCACCCCCGAGCACGTGGCGAAGGTCGAGGGCAGCCACACCGGCATGTTCCTCGCCGAGATCCTCGGCTGACGCGAGCGAGAGGCATGGCGCAGACAGTCGACTTCCGGCCGAAGCCGGGTGAGATCCCGACCCTCCCCGGCGTGTACCGCTTCACGGACGCCCGGGGGCGGGTGCTCTACGTGGGCAAGGCCAAGAACCTCCGCGCGCGGCTGAGCAACTACTTCGCCCCGCTGCCGAGCCTGCACGAGCGCACCCGGCGGATGGTCACCTCGGCCTCCGGGGTCGAGTGGACCGTCGTCGGCACCGACGTCGAGGCCCTGCAGCTCGAGTTCACCTGGATCAACGAGTTCGATCCCCCCTTCAACGTCAAGTTCCGCGACGACAAGTCCTACCCCTACATGGCGGTGACGCTCGGCGACGAGGCCCCGCGGGTGATGGTCACGCGGAACGCCAAGATCAGGAAGGCCCGCTACTTCGGGCCCTACCCGAAGATCTGGGCGATCCACGAGACGATCGACCTGATGATCAAGGCGTTCCCGATCAGGACCTGCAACGACTCCAACTACAAGCGCGCGATGCAGAGCGGCAAGCCCTGCTTCGCGTCGCAGATCGGCCGCTGCGGCGGGCCCTGCTCCCACCGCGTCACCTTCGCCGAGCACCGCGAGATGGTCGACCGCTTCGTCGCCTTCATGGGCAGCCACGACCGCCGGATGATCGGCGAGCTCGAGAAGGAGATGCGCGAGGCCGCCGCCGCGATGGAGTACGAGCGCGCGGGGAAGCTGCGCGATCAGGCCGCCGCTCTCGACGCGGTCCTCGCCAAGAGCGCGGTCGTGCTCAAGGACAACGTGGACGTCGACCTCTACGCGATCGTCCACGACGAGCTCGCCGCCTCCGTGCAGCAGTTCCGGGTCCGCGGCGGGCGCATCCGCGGCGAGCGGGGCTGGGTCGTCGACAAGGAGCTCGACATGAGCACGGCGGAGCTCGTCGACACGGCCCTCCAGGCCGCCTACGAGACCGGCGACGTCCCGCCCCGGGAGGTCGTCGTGCCGGAGCTGCCCGAGGACACCGAGGCGCTCGAGGAGTGGCTGAGCGGGCTGCGCGGCACGAACGTGCGCCTCCGAGCGGCCCAGCGCGGAGACAAGGCCGCCCTCCTCGAGACGGCGACGCAGAACGCGAAGCACTCGCTGATGCTCTACAAGACCCGCCGCTCCGCCGACTTCACCGCTCGGACGCAGGCCCTGGAGGACATCCGCGACGCCCTCGGCATGAGCGAGGCGCCGCTCCGGATGGAGTGCTACGACGTCTCCCACCTCAGCGGCACCAACATCGTCGCCTCGATGGTGGTCTTCGAGGACGGGCTCGCGCGGAAGGACCAGTACCGACGGTTCTCCATCGCAGAGTCGACGGACGACACCGAGTCGCTGCACCAGGTGCTCACCCGCCGCCTCGCCTACCTCCGCGAGCCGGTCGAGCCCGCGGCGGTCGACCTCGAGACCGGCGAGGCCAAGCGTCGCAAGTTCTCGTACCCCCCGCAACTGCTGATCGTCGACGGCGGCCAGCCGCAGGTCGCGGCGGCGCAGCGCGCGCTCGACGAGTCCGGGGTGACCGGCATCACCCTCTGCGGGATCGCCAAGCGCCTCGAGGAGATCTGGCTGCCGGACTCCGACTTCCCCGTCATCCTGCCGCGCAACAGCGATGCGCTCTTCCTCTTCCAGCGCATCCGCGACGAGGCGCACCGCTTCGCGATCACCCACCAGAGGACGCGTCGCAAGCGCGACATCTCGTCGCAGCTGGCCGAGGTGCCCGGGCTCGGAGGCACGCGCGTGCGCGACCTGCTGAAGCACTTCGGATCCGTCGCCCGGCTCCGCGAGGCGGGCGAGGCCGAGATCGCCGAGGTCAAGGGCATCGGCCCGACGCTGGCGGGCGCGATCCACGCGCACCTGCATCCGGACGGGTCCGCCGTCGGGGGCACGCCCTAGGCTGGAGGCCCGCGCTCCGGGGGAGAGCGGCCGGTGCCCGGCACCGACGACACGAGCAGACACGAGCACGGAGAGAGCATGAGCACGGAGAGCGAGCAGCAGGACGTGCTGATCGTCACGGGGATGTCCGGAGCGGGCCGGTCCACGGCCGCGAACGCACTGGAGGATCTCGGCTGGTACGTCGTCGACAACCTGCCGCCGCAGATGCTGCGCCCGCTGGTCGACCTGGCGCAGCGTGCGGGGGACACACTGCCGAAGATCGCGGCGGTCGTCGACGTCCGCGGACGCGACTTCTTCGAGGACCTCGGCGACATCGTCCGCGAGCTGCGCGCCGGGGTCGACCTCCGAGTGGTGTTCCTCGAGGCCACCGACGCCGCGCTCGTCCGCCGCTTCGAGCAGGTGCGCCGTCCGCACCCGCTGCAGGGCCGGGGGACCCTCCTCGACGGCATCTCCGCCGAGCGGACGCGCCTCGCTCAGCTGCGGGAGTCGGCCGACATCGTCATCGACACCTCGGACCTCAACATCCACCAGCTGGCCACCAGCATCACCGAGCGCTTCGCCGAGGCCGGCCGCGCGGGCCTCCAGGTCACGGTGATGAGCTTCGGCTTCAAGTACGGGCTGCCGACGGACGCCGACATGGTGGCCGACGCGCGGTTCCTGCCGAACCCGTACTGGATCCCGGAGCTGCGTCCGCACACGGGTCTCGACGAAGAGGTGAGAGACTACGTGCTGGCCCAGCAGGGCGCCGAGGAGTTCATCGACTCCTACTCCCGGGCCCTGCGCCCCGTGCTCGACGGCTACCAGCGCGAGAACAAGCGCCACGCGACCATCGCGATCGGCTGCACGGGAGGCAAGCACCGCTCCGTCGCGGTCGCGGGCCGTGTCGCGGCCCGTCTGGCCGAGCTGCCGGGCGTCGCCGTCAACGTGGCGCACCGCGACCTCGGCCGAGAATGATCCCCGCGCGCTCCGCCGCGCACCCGACGTAAGGAAGACTCCGTGGCCCTCACCGCAGACGTCAAGGGCGAACTGGTCGCGATCGTCTCGCGCAAGAACACCGTCCGTGCCGCCGAACTGGCGACCATCCTCCGCTTCTCCGGAGGACTGCACATCATCTCCAACCGCCTCGCGGTCGAGGTCGAGCTCGACTCCGCCCCGCTCGCGACCCGCGTGCGCCGTGACCTCGCCGAGCTGTACGGCGTCCGCAGCGAGGGCAGCATCGTCTCGGCCGGGGGATCCCGGAGGACCACGAGCTGGCTGGTGCGCGTCGTCGAAGGCGGGGACACGCTCGCCCGGCAGACCGGCCTCCTCGACCAGCGCGGCCGGCCCGTCCGCGGCCTGCCCAACCGCCTCACGACCGGCTCCCGCGAGGAGCTCGCCGCCCTGTGGCGCGGCGCCTTCCTCGCCCAGGGCTCGCTGACCGACCCGGGCCGCTCCGCGGCGCTCGAGATCGTCTGCCCCGGCAACGAGGCGGCCATGGCGATCGTCGGAGCCGCCGGACGCCTGGGCGTCCAGGCCAAGTCCCGCGAGGTGCGCGGCGTCCACCGGGTCGTCATCCGCGACGGCGAGAGCATCAGCGCGATGCTCACCCTGATGGGCGCGACCGCGACCGTCGCGAGCTGGGAGGAGCTGCGCCAGCGCCGCGAGGTGCGGGCGACCGCGAACCGCCTCGTCAACTTCGACGACGCGAACCTCCGCCGCTCGGCCCAGGCCGCCGTCGCGGCATGTGCCCGCGTCGAGCGCGCGATGGAGATCCTGGGCGACGACATCCCCGAGCACCTCCGCTACGCCGGGCGCCTGCGCCTCGCGCACCGCGACGCGAGCCTCGATGAGCTCGGCCACCACGCCGATCCGCCGATGACGAAGGACGCCGTCGCCGGACGCATCCGCCGCCTCCTCGCGATGGCCGACAAGCGCGCCTCCGACCTCGACATCCCGGGCACCGACGCGAACCTCCCGGCCGAGCTGCAGGACCTGTAGGCCCGGCCGCACGGCGCGCCCCGCCCGGCGAACGCTGAGTGTCTCCTGGTCGAACAACGCAAGCCCTCCGAACGCGGAGGGCCCCCCTCGCTAGACTGATCGGGTCGCTCAGGACACTCCCGGCCCTCCTCCTCCGCCTCGCGGAGGACGCCGAGACGCCGGCGGGTCGCACGGGAGCGACGACCACGAACAGGAGATCGCACATGGCTGACTACACGCTCGCCGAACTGCCCTACGACTACTCGGCCCTCGAGCCGAACATCAGTGGGCGGATCATGGAGCTCCACCACGACAAGCACCACGCGACATACGTGGCCGGGGCGAACACCGCCCTCGCCTCGCTGCAGGAGGCTCGCGACAGCGAGAACCTCGCGAACGTGAACAAGCTCCAGAAGGACCTCGCCTTCAACCTCGCCGGTCACGTGAACCACACCGTGTTCTGGAACAACCTCTCGCCGGACGGCGGCGACAAGCCCGTCGGCGAGCTCGCCGCGGCCATCGACGACAACTTCGGGTCGTTCGACAAGTTCCGCGCCCACTTCACCGCCTCGGCCCTCGGCATCCAGGGCTCCGGCTGGTCGA
This sequence comes from Rathayibacter sp. AY2B7, assembly GCF_002931635.1. NCBI lineage: Bacteria > Bacillati > Actinomycetota > Actinomycetes > Micrococcales > Microbacteriaceae > Rathayibacter > Rathayibacter sp. AY2B7. Next base: position 79,570 of record NZ_PSUC01000002.1, read on the forward strand.
TCCTCGCCTGGGACTCGCTCGGCGAGAAGCTCATCATCGAGCAGCTCTACGACCACCAGGGCAACCTCGCCGCGGCGACCGTCCCGGTCCTCCTCCTCGACATGTGGGAGCACGCCTTCTACCTCGACTACGTCAACGTGAAGGCCGACTACGTCAAGGCGTTCTGGAACATCGTGAACTGGGCCGACGTGTCCGCGCGCTTCGAGAAGGCCCGCGAGAAGACTTCGGGCCTGCTGCTACTGTCGTAGCGATCTCGGCGTCCCGGGCCCCGCGTCCGGGACGCCCTGTCGTCGGCTTCCACCCCTCCACTGCACCGTCGAGGTGCCTTTCCTCACCAGGAGATATCTGTGTCCGTCAAGATCGGCATCAACGGCTTCGGCCGTATCGGCCGTAACTTCTTCCGTGCAGCCCTCGCCAAGGGCAGCGACCTCGAGATCGTCGCGGTCAACGACCTCACCGACAACAAGGCCCTCGCGCACCTCCTGAAGTACGACTCCATCACGGGCCGCCTCGACGCGACCGTCGAGCTCGACGGCGACCGCATCGTCGTCAACGGCAAGCCGATCATCGTCCTCGAGGAGCGCGACCCCGCGAACCTCCCCTGGGGCGAGCTGGGAGTCGACGTCGTCATCGAGTCGACCGGCCGCTTCACCAAGTCGGAGGACGCGCGCAAGCACATCACCGCGGGTGCCAAGAAGGTCATCGTCTCCGCTCCCGCCACCGGCAGCGACGTCGCGACCCTGGTCCTCGGCGTGAACGAGAACACCTACGACCCCGCGACGCACGACATCATCTCGAACGCGTCCTGCACCACGAACTGCCTCGCGCCGCTCGCCAAGGTGCTGCTCGACAACTTCGGCATCGAGCGCGGCCTGATGACCACGGTCCACGCGTACACCGCCGACCAGAACCTCCAGGACGGCCCGCACAGCGACCTGCGTCGCGCCCGCGCCGCCGCCGTCAACATCATCCCGACCTCGACCGGTGCCGCCAAGGCGCTCGGCCTGGTCATCCCGGAGCTCGTGGGCAAGCTCGACGGCTACGCCCTCCGCGTCCCGGTCCCGACCGGCTCGATCACCGACCTCACCGTCGAGCTGACCAAGCCCGCCACCGTCGAGGAGATCAACGCGGCGTACAAGGCCGCCTCCGAGGGAGACCTCAAGGGCATCCTCAAGTACACCGAGGACCCGATCGTCTCGAGCGACATCGTGACCGACCCGCACTCGTCGATCTTCGACGCGGGCCTCACGAAGGTCATCGGCAGCCAGGTCAAGGTCGCCTCCTGGTACGACAACGAGTGGGGCTACTCCAACCGCCTCGTCGACGTCACCGAGTTCGTCGCCGGCAAGCTCTAAGGGCTGCGCGCAGTGACGCTCCGCACTCTGGACTCACTGGGCTCCCTCGCAGGCAAGCGCGTCGTCGTCCGCTGCGATCTGAACGTCCCCCTGAAGGACGGAACGATCACGGACGACGGCCGTGTGCGCGCGTCGGTGCCCACGCTCCAGCGTCTGGTCTCCGAGGGTGCCCGAGTCGTGGTCGTGAGCCACCTCGGGCGCCCCGAGGGGAAGCCCGAGGCGAAGTACAGCCTCGCTCCCGTCGCCGCCCGCCTCGGCGAGCTGCTCGACGCTCCGGTGGCCTTCGCCGAGGACACCGTCGGGGAGGCGGCCTCGGCCGCCGTCGACGCCCTCGAGGACGGCCAGGTCGTCGTCCTCGAGAACCTCCGGTTCAACGCCGGCGAGACGAGCAAGGACGAAGCCGAGCGCCGCACCTTCGCCGAGAAGCTGGCCGCCTACGGCGACGCCTTCGTCTCCGACGGGTTCGGCGTCGTTCACCGCAAGCAGGCGAGCGTCTACGAGCTCGCCGAGCTTCTCCCCAGCGCGGCCGGCACGCTGATCGCGGCCGAGCTCGAGGTGCTGGAGCGGCTCACCGAGAAGCCCGAGCGCCCCTACGCGGTCGTCCTCGGCGGCTCGAAGGTCTCGGACAAGCTCGGCGTGATCGAGCACCTGCTGCCGAAGGTCGACTCGATCCTCATCGGCGGCGGAATGCTCTTCACCTTCCTCAAGGCCCAGGGCCACGAGGTCGGCGCCAGCCTGCTGGAGGCGGACCAGGTCGACACCGTGCTCGGCTACCTCGCGAAGGCGAAGGAGCTGGGCGTGGAGATCGTCCTGCCGACGGACGTCGTCGTGGCGTCGGAGTTCGGCCCCGACGCCGAGCACCAGGTCGCCTCGGCCGACGCGATCGAGGGCACGCCCTTCGGTGAGAAGGGCCTCGGCCTGGACATCGGACCGGACACCGCCGCGCACTTCGCCGAGATCATCGCGGCGTCCAGGACGGTGTTCTGGAACGGCCCCATGGGCGTCTTCGAGCTCGAGCCGTTCGCGGCGGGCACCAAGACCGTCGCGCAGGCGCTCACCGAGGTCGACGGTCTCAGCGTCGTCGGCGGAGGCGACTCCGCCGCGGCTGTCCGCGCCCTCGGGTTCCGCGACGACCAGTTCGGCCACATCTCGACGGGAGGCGGAGCGAGCCTCGAATTCCTCGAGGGCAAGCGCCTCCCCGGACTGGAGGTCCTCGGATGGTAGACACCGCCGCCCGCACCCCGCTCATCGCCGGCAACTGGAAGATGAACCTGGACCACCTCCAGGCCATCGCCTTCGTGCAGAAGCTGGCGTGGAGCCTCAAGGACGCCGATCACGACTTCGACGGCGTCGAGGTCGCGGTGTTCCCGCCCTTCACGGACCTCCGGCCCGTGCAGATCCTCGTCGACTCGGACAAGCTGCCGCTCAAGTACGGCGCGCAGGACGTCTCGAAGTTCGACAGCGGCGCCTACACCGGTGAGATCTCGGGCCAGTTCCTGAAGCAGCTCGACTGCGACTACGTGATCGTCGGCCACTCGGAGCGTCGCACGCTCCACGGCGAGACGGACGCGGACATCGCCGCCAAGTCGGCTGCGGCCCTCCAGCACGGCGTCGCTCCGATCATCTGCGTCGGCGAGACCGCGGAGGACCTCGAGAAGCACGGCCCGTCGGCCGTGCCGGTCGCCCAGCTGAAGGAAGCCCTCACCGGCCTCCCCGCGGACGCCGACCTCGTCGTCGCCTACGAGCCGGTCTGGGCCATCGGCTCCGGACAGGCCGCGACGCCCGAGCAGGCCCAGCAGGTCTGCAAGGCGCTCCGCGGAGTGGTCGCCGACGTCCTCGGCGCCGACACCGCCGCGAAGACCCGCATCCTCTACGGCGGCTCCGTGAAGTCCGGCAACATCGCCGGCTTCATGCGCGAGCCCGACGTCGACGGAGCACTCGTCGGAGGCGCCAGCCTCCAGGTCGACGAGTTCGCGGCGATCGCACGATTCCGGAACCACGTCGGGGTCTGAGCTGCTGCGACGAGAGGGCGGGCCCATCGGGCCCGCCCTTTCGTCGTCCACGCTGCTCCCCGCGCGGCGTGGCGCGGTCGGCTTCGCGACGGGGCGCGGTTCCGAGAGCGGGATGCGTTCGGCTACGTCGATCCGCCGGGACGCGGATCGCCGGTTCGCCTCGCTTTCGCCTCGGAGATCCCACACCGGCATCACGCGTCGGCCGGTCCGGTGCCGTCGGCTCGTCGCGGGGTGCCCTCCGAGAGCGTGGCGCGTTCGGCTCGATCGATCCGAAAGTACGTGGATCACAGGCTCGCGGTCCGGCGACTGGAGAGGTTGTCGAGGGCACCACGACGAGCCACCCGCTCCGCCCCTCGACGGACTCTCGTATACATCGCCCCGAACACGGGACGACGCATTCCTCGCGGATTCGCAGGCGCCGTTATACTCGTCGGGGCGCGCAACGCGCCAGAACTTCGAAAGGTACCGCGTGGACATCCTCCAGGTCGTGCTCCAGGTCATCCTGGGCATCACGAGCCTCCTGCTCACCATGCTGATCCTGCTCCACAAGGGGCGCGGCGGCGGTCTGTCCGACATGTTCGGGGGCGGAGTCACCTCCAACCTCGGCGCGTCGGGCGTCGCCGAGCGCAACCTCAACCGCATCACCGTGATCCTGGGCGTCGTCTGGCTGGCCTGCATCGTGGTGCTCGGACTCATCACCAAGTTCACCACCGGAGCATAGGGGTACTCGCAATGGCATCAGGCGGCAGTGCAATCCGCGGTTCGCGCGTCGGCGCAGGACCCATGGGCGAGCAGGACCGGGGTTTCCACGCGGAGCGCGTCGCGGTCTCCTACTGGGACGCTCTCGGCAACGAGACGGTGCGCCACTTCTCGGCGGCCCTCCCCGAGGACGAGATCCCCGAGGTGATCGACTCCCCGCAGTCCGGTCTCCCCGCGGGCCGCGACCGGGCGAACCCGCCCCAGGTCGCGAAGACCGAGCCCTACAAGACGCACCTCGCCTACGTGAAGGAGCGCCGCACCGAGGCCGAGGCGGCTCAGCTCCTCGAGGAGGCGCTGCAGCAGCTGCGCGCCCGACGAGGCACCGCGACCCCGTCCTGATCCTCACCGTACGACGAACGACGGAAGGCCCGCCCCCTCGGGGGACGGGCCTTCCGTCGTTTCCGGACCGGGCTCAGTAGCTCGGAGCGATGAGCGACTCGGGGACCTCGGCCGCAGCCTCCTGGTCGACGAAGAACACCGTGCGCTTGCGACCGAACGCGCCCGACGCGGGCACCTCGTTCGTGCTGGCACCCGCGAGCGCGAGGCCCAGGGCCGAGGCCTTGTCGGCGCCGGCGAGCACCATCCAGATGCGGTCCGACTGGTTGATCAGCGGCAGGGTGAGGGTGAGGCGCTCCGGCGGCGGCTTCGGCGAGTTGCGGACGGCGAGGACGCCGGGAGTCGTGGAGCGGATCGCGGAGCGCTCGGGGAACAGCGACGCGATGTGCCCGTCCGGCCCGACACCGAGGAAGGTGATGTCGAAGCGCGGGTAGTCGCGCCCCTCGGAGGCGTGCTCGCGCAGTACCGCGTCGTAGGCAGCGGCGGCGCCGTCGAGGTCCAGACCCTCGTCCGAGGCCGGGTAGGAGTGCACGTTCGCCGCCGGCACGTCGAGGACAATGAAGAGGTCCCCCGCCTGGACGTCGTTGCGGTCCTCGTGGCCGCGGGGCACCCAGCGCTCGTCGCCCCACCAGAAGTGCACGCGCGACCAGTCCACGTTGCCGGCGGCGGAGGAGGAGCCGATCTCCTTGAGCGTGGCGGCTCCCATCGTCCCTCCGGTGAGCACGACGTTCGCCGAACCCAGGTCGTCGAGGACGTCGATCGTCTTGGTGAGGAACCGGGCGGCGACCGAGCCGGCGAGGGTCTGCTTGTCGCGGTGGACCAGCACGCGGCGTTCGGTGGTCATCTCAGGGGACTCCTTCGGGTTCGGGTGCCGATCGGCGGGGTTCGGCTCCGTGTCGGGAAGCTCTGAGGCGTGGGCGCCCTGGACGGGCGCCCACGCCTCAGGAGGCGCTGCGGGCCTCGGCCTTCTCAGTGAGCATGTCGACCCCGCGCGAGATCACTTCACCGTACAGGTCATCCGGGTCGAGCCGGCGCAGCTCCTCCGCCAGGCAGTCCCGAAGGCTGCGGCGGGGGAGCGAGATGTCGTGGACCGGCTGATCGGGCTGCGTGAGCGTCGCGACGTTGGGCACCGAGCGCTCGAGCTCGATCACTCCGGAGTCGCGGATGAGCCGCACGCCGTGGATCCCGCTGGACCCGGTGGCGCTGATCGTGAGCTCGTGGTCGACGGGGATGTCGAGCTCGAGCTGCAGCCAGGCGGCGAGCAGGATCGTCGAGGGGGAGTCGGGCGCGCCCGAGACCTCGACGGCCGTGATCGGCTCGTAGGGCGGCTGGTCGAGCACGGCGGCGAGCTGCGCGCGCCAGAGGGTGAGGCGGGTCCAGGCGAAGTCGGTGTCGCCGGGGGCGTAGGTGGAGGCGAGGTGGTGCAGCGCCTCCGCCGGGTTCGACTGGGCCGACGCGTCGGTGATCCGCCGGGTGGCGATCCGGCCGATCGGGGACGCCGAGGCGTTGTCCGGAGCGCTGTTCGGCCACCAGGCCACGACGGGGGCGTCGGGGAGGAGCAGGCCCGTGACCAGGCTCTCCTCGTCCTCGGCCGCGTCCCCGTAGGGACGGAGCACGACGACCTCGCTCGCGCCGGCGTCGCCTCCGACCCGGATCTGCGCGTCGACGCGCGCCGTCGCGTCGACCGGGACCGTGGTGGTGCCGTCGTCCTTCGAGACCACGATGACGCGCATCGGGTGCTCGCGGGACGCGTCGTTCGCGGCCTCGATGGCCTCCTCCTCGTGACCCCGCGAGGTCGCGATGATGAGGGTGAGGACGCGGCCGAGGGCGACGGCGCCGCCCTCCTCGCGGATCTTGACGAGGGTCTTCGAGACCTCGCTCGTCGTGGTGTCGGGCAGATCGACGATCATGGACGCCTCCAGGTGCGGCCGTCGCGGGCGAGGAGCTCGTCGGCGGAATCGGGGCCCCAGGTTCCGGGGCGGTACTGCTCGGGCTGGCCCTGCGTGGCCCAGAACTCCTCGATCGGGTCGAGGATCTTCCAGGACAGCTCGACCTCCTCGTGCCGGGGGAAGAGCGGCGGCTCGCCCAGGAGGACATCGAGGATGAGGCGCTCGTAGGCCTCGGGACTCGCTTCGGTGAACGCGTGGCCGTAGCCGAAGTCCATCGTCACGTCGCGCACCTGCATGCCGGCGCCGGGCACCTTCGAGCCGAAGCGCATGGTGACGCCCTCGTCGGGCTGGACCCGGATGACGAGCGCGTTCTGGCCCAGCGACGTGGTCTGGCTCTCGGCGAAGAGCTGCTTCGGTGCCCGCTTGAACACGACCGCGATCTCGGTGACGCGGCGGCCGAGGCGCTTGCCGGCCCGCAGGTAGAACGGCACGCCGGCCCAGCGTCGGGTGCCGATGTCCAGGCGCATGGCGGCGTAGGTCTCGGTGGTCGAGGTGGGGCTCATGCCGTCCTCCTCGAGGAAGCCGAGCACCTTCTCGCCGCCCTGCCAGCCGCCGGCGTACTGTCCGCGGGCGGTAGACGTGGAGAGGTCGGCGGGGAGTCGGACGGCCGCGAGGACCTTCTCCTTCTCCGCACGGAGGTCGGCCGCGTCGAACGAGATCGGCTCCTCCATGGCGGTCAGGGCGAGCAGCTGCAGCAGGTGGTTCTGGATGACGTCGCGCGCCGCTCCGATGCCGTCGTAGTAGCCCGCGCGCCCGCCCACGCCGATGTCCTCGGCCATGGTGATCTGCACGTGGTCGACGTAGTTCGAGTTCCAGAGCGGCTCGTACATCATGTTGGCGAAGCGGAGGGCCAGGATGTTCTGGACCGTCTCCTTGCCGAGGTAGTGGTCGATCCGGAAGACGGAGTCGGGCGGGAAGACCGACTCGACGACGTCGTTCAGCTCGCGGGCCGTCTTCAGGTCGCTGCCGAACGGCTTCTCGATGACGACGCGGCGCCACTGGCCGTCCTTCTGCTCGGCGAGGCCGGAGCTGCGCAGCTGCTCGGTGACCTGCGGGAAGGACTTCGGGGGGATCGAGAGGTAGAAGGCGAAGTTGCCGTTCGTGCCGCGCTCGCGGTCGAGGTCGTCGACGGTCGTCTTCAGGCGGGCGAACGCCTCGGGGTCGTCGAACTCGCCCTGCACGAACCGGATGCCCTGCGCGAGCTGCGCCCAGACCTCCTCGTGGAACTCGGTGCGGGCGTGCTTCTTCACGGAGTCGTGGACGACCTGCTCGAAGTCCTGGTCGTCCCAGTCGCGCCGGGCGAACCCGACGAGGGCGAAGCCGGGAGGCAGGAGGCCGCGGTTGGCGAGATCGTAGACCGCGGGCATGAGCTTCTTGCGGGAGAGGTCGCCGGTCACGCCGAAGATGACGAGGCCGCTGGGCCCGGCGATCCGGTTCAACCGGCGGTCGAAGCTCAACCTCAGCGGGTTGAACTCGGGGGTGATGTCCACAGACATGTGCAGTGTCCTTCTGTGTGCCGGTGGGACCGGCGCACTGCTATCGGTGAGGGAGGGGGAGGAGCGGGCGGGCCCGGCTGCTGCCCCGGGAAGTGGTCGCGGGACGACCGCGGGCACGCCGCCGCGCGCTCGAGAGCGCAGCGGCGGCGTGCCCGTCGGATCAGGTGTTGAGGGCCTCGAAGAGCGCCTCGAGGTCGGCCTCGGGGTCGGTCAGCGTGAGGGTCAGCACCGGCCGGCCGTGCTCGGCGAGCACGCTCGCGTCACCGGCGGCCTGGGCCAGGATGAGCTGGCCGAAGGTGAACGGGCTGTCCGGGATCTCGAGGTCCACGTCGGAGCGCTCGGTGATCTGGAGGAACACGCCGGTCGGCGCCCCGCCCTTGTGGTACTGCCCGGTCGAGTGCAGGAAGCGCGGGCCCCACCCGAAGGTGACGGGGCGCTGGGCCTGCGCGGCGAGGAGGTCTCGCACGCCCTCGAGCTGCGGGAGCGCGAGGCGGTCGACGTACGCCTGGATCGAGACGTAGCCGCCGTCGCCCAGCTGGGCGAGGAGGCGGTCGACAGCGGCGGCGACGGTCGAGACGCCCTCGGTGACGCTGCTGCTGCCGGTGACCTCGATGCCCGCGTCGGTGAACGCGGGCGCCTCGGGCTCGGGGCGCTTCTCGAGCAGGGCCCGGGTCGCGACCTTCGCCGACTCGACGTCGGGCTGGTCGAACGGGTTGATGCCCAGGAGGCGACCCGCGACGGCGACGGCGTACTCCCACGTCAGCATCTGAGCGCCGAGCGAGCCGGAGAGGAGGATCTCGCCCTCGTGGCGGTCGCGCGGGAACAGGTGCAGCGCCGTGGCGTCCTCGACCAGGCGGACGACCTGCACGTCGGGCAGGTCCTCCGAGAGCTCGGGGGCCAGCGTGCCGAGGACGACGGGGAGGATGCCCGTGCCGTCCTTGCCGGTGGACTCGGCGATGAGCTGCTCCGCCCAGTCGGCGAAGCCGACGATGTCGGTCCCGTCGGCGACGATCGCGAGCTTGTCGCGGCGCGGGCTGGTCGCGGCGATCGCCGCTCCGAGGATCAGGCCCGGGTTCTCGGGAGAGTCCACGGCGAGCCCGAGGGAGGCCTCGGCCGCCTCGTCGAGGAGGGCCTCGATGTCGGCTCCGGCGAGCCCGGACGGCACGAGGCCGAACGCGGAGAGCGCCGAGAAGCGCCCGCCGATGTTCGGGTCGGCGTTGAACACGCGGTAGCCGGCCTCGCGGGAGGAGGTGTCCAGGGGCGAGCCCGGGTCGGTCACGATGACGATGCGGTCGAGCGGATCGATGCCCGCCTCCGTGAACGCCTTCTCGTAGGCCTTCTTCTGGCTCGCGGTCTCGACGGTCGAACCGGACTTCGAGGAGATGACGACCGCGGTCGACGCGAGCCGGTCGTTCAGGGCGGCGAGCACCTGGCCGGGCGCCGTCGAGTCGAGCACGGTGAGCTCGACGCCGGCGGTGCGGGTGATGACCTCGGGCGCGAGCGAGGAGCCGCCCATGCCGCCGAGGACGATGTGGTCGACGCCCTTGGCCTGGAACTCCTCGCGCAGGGCGAGGATCTGGGGGATCAGGGGGCGGGAGACGGTGGTCGACTCGGTCCACCCGAGGCGCTTGGCCGCCTCCTCCTCCGCCGCGGCGCCCCACAGGGTGGGGACCTGGGCGGTGATGCCGGACGCGACCTCGTCGGCGACGAGCTCCGGGACGACGCGGTCGACAGCCTTCTCGGCGTCTCCGCTGACGTGGATCTGGATGGCCATGATCAGGCCTGCGCCTTCGCGCCCTCGAGCGCCGCGGTGACGGTGTCGAGCAGCTCGTTCCAGGAGACGATGAACTTCTCCACGCCCTCCTTCTCGAGCAGCTCGGTGACGTCGGCGTACGAAACGCCCTGCGCCGCGACGGCGTCGAGGACGGCGTTCGCGTCGGCGTACGAGCCGGTGACGGTGTCGCCGGTGATGACGCCGTGGTCGAAGGTCGCCTCGAGGGTCTTCTCGGGCATCGTGTTGACCACGCCGGCCGCGACGAGCTCGGTCACGTAGAGGGTGTCGGGGAGGTCGGTCGACTTGACGCCGGTCGAGGCCCAGAGGGGGCGCTGGCGGTTGGCGCCGGACTCCTGGAGCAGCAGGGCGCGCTCGGTGGCGAACGCCTCGACGAAGACCTCGTAGGCCAGCTGCGCGTTGGCGACGCCGGACTTGCTCTTGAGGGCGCGGGCCTCGTCGGTGCCGACCGCCTCGAGGCGCTTGTCGATCTCGGTGTCGACGCGCGAGACGAAGAACGAGGCGACGGAGTGGATGGTCGACAGGTCGATGCCGGCGTCCTTGGCCTTCTCGAGGCCGGCCAGGTACGCGTTGATGACGGCGCGGTAGCGGGCGAGCGAGAAGATCAGGGTGACGTTCACCGAGATGCCGGAGCCGATGACCTCCGTGATGGCCTCGAGGCCCTCGACGGTCGCGGGGATCTTGATCATCGCGTTGGGGCGGTCGACCTTGGCCCAGAGGGCCTTGGCCTGCTCGATGGTGCCCTGGGCGTCGTGCGCCAGGCCGGGCTCGACCTCGATCGACACGCGGCCGTCGTAGCCGTTCGTCGCGTCGTAGATCGGGCGGAAGATGTCGGACGCCGCGGCGACGTCGTCGGTGGTGATCTCGAAGACGGCGTCGGTCACCGAGGTGCCGGCGGAGGCGAGCTCGCGCACCTGGGCGTCGTAGGACTCGCCGTTGGTCAGGGCCGCGGCGAAGATCGTGGGGTTCGTGGTGACTCCGACGACGTTCTTCTCCTCGATGAGCTTCTGCAGCCCTCCGGTGGAGATGCGCGAGCGGGAGAGGTCGTCGAGCCAGATGCTGACGCCGGCGGCGGAGAGCTCTGCGGTGGGGGTGTTCTCGGTCATGTCTCTTCTTCTTCTGCGTAGGTGGTGCGTGGTGTGAGGGGGAGCCGCTGCTCCGACGGCGAAGGCCGCGTCCGTGGTGGACGCGGCCTTCGGGTCAGGAGGCTGCGAGCGACTCCTTGGCGGCGGACAGTGCCGCCTCGGTGGTGATCCCGAACTCGCGGAACAGGGTCTTGTAGTCGGCCGAGGCGCCGAAGTGCTCGATCGAGACGGAGCGGCCGGCGTCGCCGACGTACTTCTGCCAGCCCAGGCTCAGGCCGGCCTCGATCGAGACGCGCGCCTTCACCGAGGAGGGCAGGACCTTCTCGCGGTACTCGGCGTCCTGCTCCTCGAACCACTCGAGGGACGGAGCCGAGACGACGCGGGCGTTGACGCCCTCGCTCCTCAGGGCCTCGCGCGCCTCGACGGCGATCTGGACCTCGGAGCCGGTCGCGATGAAGATCACGTCCGGGGTGCCGCCCGGCGCCTCGGCCAGGATGTAGGCACCACGGGCGACGTTCGCGGCGGAGGCGAAGGTGTCGCCCTCCGCGTCGCCCTCGCCGCGCTCGAACACCGGGATGTTCTGACGGGTGAGCGCGAGGCCGGCGGGGCCCTCGCGGCGCTCGAGGATGGTCTTCCAGGCGTAGGCGACCTCGTTCGCGTCACCGGGGCGGACGATGTCCAGGCCCGGGATCGCGCGGAGGGTCGACAGCTGCTCGACCGGCTGATGCGTCGGGCCGTCCTCGCCGAGCGCCACGGAGTCGTGGGTCCAGACGTAGATGGCCGGCGCCTTCATGAGCGCGGCGAGACGGACCGCCGGGCGCATGTAGTCGGAGAAGATCAGGAAGGTGCCGCCGAAGGGGCGGGTGTTGCCGTGCAGGACGATCCCGTTGAGGATCGCGCCCATGGCGTGCTCGCGGATGCCGAAGTGCAGCACGCGGCCGCCCTTCTTCCCGGTCCACTCGTGGGTCGAGAACTCCGTCGGGACGAAGGAGCCGGCTCCCTCGATCGTCGTGTTGTTCGACTCGGCGAGGTCGGCGGAGCCGCCCCACAGCTCGGGGATCACGCCGGCGAGGGCGTTGATGACCTTGCCGGACGCGGCGCGGGTCGAGACCTCCTTGCCGGGCTCGAAGACGGGGAGCGCCTCCTGGACGCCCTCGGGCAGCTCGCCCGAGAGGACCCGGTCGAGCAGCTCCTTCTTCTCGGGGTTCGCGGACGCCCAGGCGGCGAGCTGCTCGTCCCACTCGGCGTGCTGGGCCTGGCCGCGCTCGACGGCCTTGCGGGTGTGCTCGATGACCTCGTCGGCGACGTCGAAGGTCTTCTCGGGGTCGAAGCCGAGCACCTCCTTGAGTCCGCGGAGCTCGTCGGCGCCCAGGGCGGAGCCGTGGATCTTGCCGGTGTTCTGCTTCTTCGGCGACGGCCAGCCGATGATGGTGCGCAGGATGATGAGCGACGGCTTGTCGGTCTCGCCCTTCGCGGCCTCGATCGCGGCGTGCAGCTCGGCGACGTCCTCGTGGTACTCGCCGGTCTTCTTCCAGTCGACGACCTGGACCTGCCAGTCGTAGGCCTCGTAGCGCGCCTTGACGTCCTCGGTGAAGGCGATGTTGGTGTCGTCCTCGATCGAGATCTGGTTGGAGTCGTAGATGACGACCAGGTTGCCGAGCTTCTGGTGGCCGGCCAGCGAGGAGGCCTCGCTGGTGACGCCCTCCTGCAGGTCGCCGTCGCCGGCGATCACGTAGACGAAGTGGTCGAACGGGGAGGTGCCCGCGGCGGCCTCCGGGTCGAACAGGTCGCGCTCGAAGCGCGAGGCGTAGGCGAAGCCCACGGCGGAGGCGAGGCCCTGGCCGAGCGGCCCGGTGGTGATCTCGACGCCGTCGGTGTGGCCGTACTCCGGGTGGCCCGGAGTCTTCGAGCCCCATGTGCGCAGCGCCTTGAGGTCGTCGAGCTCGAGTCCGTAGCCGCCCAGGTAGAACTGGACGTACTGCGTCAGCGAGGAGTGGCCGACCGACAGGATGAACCGGTCGCGGCCGATCCAGGTCGCGTCGGACGGATCGCGGCGCATGACCTTCTGGAACAGGAGGTAGGCGGCGGGCGCGAGGCTCATGGCGGTTCCGGGATGGCCGTTGCCGACCTTCTCGACCGCATCCGCGGCGAGAACCCTCGCCGTGTCGACTGCCTTCTCGTCAATGGATTCCCATTGCAGTTCTGACACTTGGTACTGACCCTTCTCGAGACGTGGGGCAGACGGGGACCGTCCGCCCTCTCGCATGGTGGAGCACGCCGCATGACGACTTCGACACGATGCTCCGGCGACGGCCCTCTCGGCCCCGTGCCGACGATCGTCGGGCGGGCTCGGGTGCGTGCCGGGCGCTCTGGCGAGCAGTCCCGAGTATACGGAGGGGGGTGCGCCGCCGACCGGGGGTTGCGTGGTCGCATATGTCTGCGTCCGATTGGACAAGCGTGCACGCCGGGCCCGGCTCCCGGACGGGCGCATTACACTCGTTCGGGATCATCGAATCGTTAGAGGAGCAATGGACGCAGTCGTGGAGACCACCGCCGTCGAGCGGGACGGGGCGTCGCCGACGACCCTCTCGCGCAAGGTGAAGGCCTTCGTCGCTCTGACGAAGCCGCGCGTGATCGAGCTGCTCCTCGTGGTGACCGCTCCGACGATGATCCTGGCGCAGGGCGGGATCCCGAACCTGCTGCTGGTCCTCAACGTCCTGATCGGCGGCGCCCTGAGCGCCGGGTCCGCGGGCGCGTTCAACTGCTACTTCGACCGCGACATCGACCGGATCATGAACCGGACGAAGAACCGGCCGCTCGTGACCGGGGAGATCTCGGACCGGTCCGCGCTCGTCTTCGCGACCACGATCGGCGTCCTGTCGATCGTCTGGCTCGGCCTCACGGCCAACTGGCTCTCCGCGGGGCTCTCGCTCGCCGCGATCCTGATCTACGTCGTGTTCTACACGCTCTTCCTCAAGCGCCGGACGCCGCAGAACATCGTGTGGGGCGGCATCGCGGGCTGCATGCCGGTGCTGATCGGCTGGGCGGCGGTCACCGGCTCGCTCGACTGGGCCCCCGTCATCCTCTTCTCCGTCATCTTCCTCTGGACGCCGCCGCACTACTGGCCGCTGTCGATGAAGTACCGGGACGACTATCAGGCCGCCGGCGTGCCGATGCTGGCCGTCGTGCGCGGACGCACGATCGTCGGGCTCCAGGTCATCCTCTACGCCTGGGCCACCGTCGCCTGCTCGCTCCTGTTGATCCCCGTCGCCGGCATGGGGGTGCTCTACACGGTGGTCGCGCTCGGCAGCGGAGTCTGGTTCATCGCCGAGACGCACCGCCTCTACAGCCTCGCCATTCGTCACGAGCACGTCTCGCCGATGCGGGTGTTCCACGGGTCCATCGGATACCTCACCCTGCTCTTCCTCGCCGTCGGCATCGACCCGCTGCTGCCCTTCTGATGGTGACGCCGTTCTCCCTGCTCGCCGAGCGGGTGACCCTGGGTCCGCGCGCACTGCGCTGGGGGACCACCGCGGCGCTCGTCGCGAGCATCCTGATCATCTTCTTCGGCGGCGTCGTCCGGCTGACCGGCTCGGGCCTCGGCTGCCCCACCTGGCCGGCGTGCGAGCCGGGCTCGCTCACCTCGACCCCCGAGCTCGGGATCCACGGCTTCATCGAGTTCACGAACCGCGCGTTCACCGGTGTCCTCGTGGTCGCGGTGGGCTGGGCCATCACGGCCGCGCGCCTGCAGAAGCCGCGCGACCGCACCATGACCCGGCTCGCCTGGTCGCAGTTCTGGCTCGTCGTCGCGAACGCCCTCGCGGGCGGCGCGACCGTGCACTCGGGCCTCAACCCGTACATCGTGGCCGGGCACTTCGTTCTCGCCATCGCCCTCCTCACCACCACCGCGCTGACGTGGCACCGCGCCCACCGCTCGCAATCCGTGGCCTTCGAGCCCGACCGTGCGACGCGGGCGCTCAGCATCGGGCTCGTCGGCCTGACGCTCCTCGTGATCCTCGTGGGGACCCTCGTGACGGGGACCGGCCCGCACGCCGGCGACTCCGCGGAGGTGCCCCGCATGCAGTTCCACTGGGAGAGCGTGACCGTCGTCCACGGCGTGCTCGGCACGGCGGTGCTCGTCGTGGGCGCCGCGCTGCTCCTGCGCCTGTCGCGGGCGGCGGGCTCGGAGCTCGCCCGGCGGCGCGTGGTCGCCTTCCTCGTGGTCGTCGTGCTGCAGGCGCTGGTCGGGGTCGCGCAGTCGCTCACCGCGCTGCCCGAGACGCTCGTCGCGGTGCACCTGCTCGGCTCGGCGCTCATCTGGGTCGGCGCGGTCCGCGTGCTGCTCGACGTGAACCCGAGGCTGTTCACCGTGCGCGCCCAGCGCCGGGACGCCGCCCAGGAGCTCCAGCCCGCCGCCTGACCGCGGGCTCCGGCTCGGCGGAGAGCAGGTGCCGCCGGAGGCGCAGGAGCACGCGGGGGAGCGCCCGCAGCGGGAGGTCGGCCGCGATCGCGCGGGCGAGGGGGCCGAACGCCCGTGCGGGTCCGGCCGGCAGGCCGGCGCCCACCAGTGCGGTCACGAGTCGGGCGGGGATCGGGGTCGATGCGTCGCTGGTCATGGCGGAACCGAATCACGGACCACCGACACCGGTATGGCCATGCGCGTCTGGAGGTGAGCCACCGGCGCCCGGCCGACACCCAGGTGCGGAGGTTCCGCTGAACGGCGGACGCCGGTAGAATGAGAAGCTGGTCACGGTTCGACGCACCCTGCGCACGTGATCCGCACACGGCCCAATGGAGCGCCGACGCACACCTCCGGAATCCAGGGACGCACATCACCAGCTCCGCGCATCAGATCGATCGCGCGACCGGCCGGAGAGAACCCGCGGGCCACCCCCGGGGGAATGACTCCGGGACCCGACCGGTTAGCAGTGGGTAGGAAACGAGGTACACATGTCAGACATCCTGATCGACCGCCCCGAGCTCGAGAGCCTGGGCGTCTACGAGTTCGGCTGGTCCGACTCGGACTCCGCCGGAGCCTCCGCACGACGCGGCATCTCGCCCGAGGTCGTCTCCGACATCTCCGCGCTCAAGAACGAGCCCGCCTGGATGCGCGACCGCCGCATGAAGGCCCTGAAGCTCTTCGAGCGCAAGCCCATGCCGACGTGGGGCGCCGACCTGTCGGACATCGACTTCGACAACATCAAGTACTTCGTCCGCTCCACCGAGAAGCAGGCGCAGACCTGGGACGACCTCCCGGACGACATCAAGAACACGTACGAGAAGCTCGGCATCCCGGAGGCGGAGCGCCAGCGCCTCGTCGGCGGCGTCGCCGCCCAGTACGAGTCCGAGGTCGTCTACCACCAGATCCGCGAGGACCTGGAGGAGCAGGGCGTCATCTTCATGGACACCGACACGGCGCTGCGCGAGCACCCCGAGATCTTCGAGGAGTACTTCGGCACCGTCATCCCCGCGGGCGACAACAAGTTCGCGGCGCTGAACACCGCGGTCTGGTCCGGCGGCTCCTTCGTGTACGTCCCCAAGGGCGTCCACGTCGACATCCCGCTGCAGGCCTACTTCCGGATCAACACCGAGAACATGGGCCAGTTCGAGCGGACCCTGATCATTGCGGACGAGGACAGCTACGTCCACTACATCGAGGGCTGCACGGCTCCGATCTACAAGTCGGACTCGCTGCACTCGGCCGTGGTCGAGATCATCGTGAAGAAGAACGCCCGCGTGCGCTACACGACGATCCAGAACTGGTCGAACAACGTCTACAACCTCGTCACCAAGCGCGCGATCGCGCACGAGGGCGCGACGATGGAGTGGATCGACGGCAACATCGGCTCCAAGGTCACGATGAAGTACCCGTCGATCTTCCTGGTCGGCGAGCACGCCAAGGGCGAGACCCTCTCCGTCGCGTTCGCGGGCCCCGGCCAGCACCAGGACGCCGGCGCGAAGATGGTCCACATGGCGCCGTACACGCAGTCGTCGATCGTCTCGAAGTCGATCGCCCGCGGCGGCGGTCGCGCCGGATACCGCGGTGAGGTCCGAGTGGACGCGAACGCGCACCACTCGGCGAACACCGTGCGCTGCGACGCCCTCCTGGTCGACACCATCTCGCGCTCCGACACCTACCCGGCGATCGACATCCGCGTCGACGACGTGCAGCTCGGCCACGAGGCGACGGTGTCGAAGGTCAGCGAGGAGCAGCTCTTCTACCTGATGTCGCGCGGCCTGCCGGAGGACGAGGCCATGGCCATGATCGTCCGCGGCTTCATCGAGCCGATCGCGCGCGAGCTGCCCATGGAGTACGCCCTCGAGCTGAACAAGCTCATCGAGATGGGGATGGAGGGCAGCGTCGGTTGACGCCCGCCTCCCCCCTCGAAGGGGCGCCCGGACGGGGCGCCCCGCACCCATCGAAAGGAACCACCGCCAGATGACGGTCCCCACGAGCGCCGCGACCCCCGAGATCGACGGCGCGGCCGCCGCTGAGCGCCTGGGCATCAGCGCCCACTCCGACGGGGCGTTCACGCCCGTGCAGACGCGCTCCGAGCGCTTCGCGTCGGCCGACGTCGAGGCCTTCGAGGCCGTCACCGGCCGCGAGATCGCCTGGAAGCTGACGCCCGTCGCCCGCCTGGGCGATCTCATCGACGGCGTGCTCGACGGCTCGCCCGCCCCGGTCGAGCACACGGCGGTGGACGGTGTCGACGTCTCGTGGGTCGGCCGCGACGACCAGCGGATCGGCACCGCCGGCCTCCCCGAGGACCGCGCCGCCGCGAACGCCTGGTCGAGCTTCGAGAAGGCCCTCGCCGTCCGCGTGACGGGAGAGGACGAGAAGGTCGCCACCCTCGTCCGCTCGGGCCTCGGCTCCGCACCCCGCGCCGCGCACACGATCATCGAGGCGGCGCCCTACGCCCGCGCCGTCGTCGTGCTGCAGAACGAGGGGGAGGCCTCCCTCGCGGAGAACGTGGAGGTCCTCGTCGGCGAGGGCGCGCAGCTCACCGTCGTCACCGTGCAGGAGTGGGCGGACGACGCCCGGCACCTGGCCAACCACTTCGTGCGGGTCGGACGCGACGCGAAGGTGAAGCACATCGTGGTCACCCTCGGCGGCTCCATCGTCCGGGTGAACCCCTCGGCGCACCTCGTCGAGCGCGGAGCGGACGGCGAGCTCTTCGGCCTGTACTTCGCCGACGGCGGCCAGCACCTCGAGCAGCAAGTGTACGTCGACCACGACGCCCCCGACACCCGCAGCCGCGTGACCTACAAGGGCGCGCTGCAGGGCGAGGGCGCGCGCACCGTCTGGATCGGCGACGTCCTGATCCGCAACAGCGCCACCGGCACCGACAGCTACGAGCAGAACCGCAACCTCGTCCTCTCGGACGGCACGCGCGCCGACTCCATCCCGAACCTCGAGATCGAGACCGGTGACATCGCCGGAGCGGGGCACGCCTCGGCCACCGGCCGCTTCGACGACGAGCAGCTCTTCTACCTGCAGTCCCGCGGCATCCGTGAGGACGAGGCGCGACGCCTGGTCGTGCGCGGGTTCCTCAGCGAGATCGTGCAGCAGATCAAGGTCGCCGAGCTCGAGGACCGCCTGCAGCTCGCGATAGAGGCGGAGCTCGCCGGCAGCGCCGGCCAGACCGGCTCCTCCCGCGGAGCGGCGGTCACCGCATGAGCAACGCCGCGATGATCTGCTCGGTCTCCGAGCTGATCCCCAACCAGGCCATGCGGGTCGAGGTCGACGGAGTCGCGATCGCGGTCGTGCAGGACTCCGCCGGCGAGATCCACGCCATCGGCGACACCTGCACCCACGGCGAGATCTCGCTCTCCGAGGGCTTCGTCGAGGGCGACAGTCTCGAGTGCTGGGCGCACGGCTCCCAGTTCTCCCTCCGCACCGGCACCCCGCTGAACCTCCCGGCCTACGAGCCGGTCCCCGTCTTCGTCGTCGAGATCATCGACGGCGACGTCTACATCGACCCGACCGTCACGAAGGAAGTCTGAATGTCCGTTCTCCAGATCAGCGATCTCCACGTCAGTGTCGAGACCGAGCAGGGGACCAAGCAGATCCTCCGCGGTGTCGATCTCACCATCAACCAGGGTGAGATCCACGCGATCATGGGCCCCAACGGGTCCGGCAAGTCCACCCTCGCGTACACGATCGCGGGACACCCCAAGTACCACGTCGACGGCGGCTCGATCACCCTCGACGGCGTCGAGGTCCTCGATATGTCCGTCGACGAGCGCGCCCGCGCGGGCCTCTTCCTCGCCATGCAGTATCCGGTCGAGATCCCCGGTGTGACCAACACCAACTTCCTCCGCACCGCCAAGACCGCGATCGCCGGCGAGGCGCCCGCGATCCGCACGTGGACGAAGGACGTCAAGTCGGCGATGGCGAACCTCCGCATGGACTCGTCCTTCGCGGCGCGCAACGTCAACGAGGGCTTCTCGGGCGGCGAGAAGAAGCGCAACGAGATCCTCCAGCTCGAGCTCCTCGCTCCGCAGTTCGCCGTCCTCGACGAGACCGACTCCGGCCTCGACGTCGACGCGCTCAAGATCGTGTCGGAGGGAGTCAACCGCGCCCACCAGAGCACCGGTCTCGGCGTGCTGCTGATCACGCACTACACGCGGATCCTCCGCTACATCCAGCCCGACTTCGTCCACGTCTTCGTCGCCGGCCGCGTCGCCGAGCAGGGCGGCAAGGAGCTCGCCACCCGGCTCGAGGACGAGGGCTACGACCGCTTCCTGACCTCGGCGACGGTCTGATCATGGCGGTCACCACTCTCGAGCCGAAGCTCTTCGACCAGGTCGAGGAGGCTCTCAAGGACGTCATGGACCCCGAGCTCGGGGTCAACGTGGTCGACCTGGGACTCATCTACGACCTGGGCTGGGACGACGAGAACGACGCCCTCGTCATCCACATGACCCTCACCTCGGCGGGCTGCCCGCTGACCGACGTGCTCGAGGAGCAGACCGCCGAGTCGCTCGACGGCATCGTCGAGGCGTTCCGGATCAACTGGGTCTGGATGCCGCCGTGGGGTCCCGACCGGATCACCGAGGACGGGCGCGACATGATGCGCGCACTCGGCTTCTCGATCTAGCCGCTGCACACAGACGCCGAAGGGCCGGGAGGAGTCGTCCTCCCGGCCCTTCGGCGTTCCAGTCGTCTCCAGCCTGTCGCAGTCCGTCGCGGAGTCGGAACGGCCGGGCGGGCCGGCTCCGGCGTCGAGGGCCGTCGTCGCCCCTGCCGGTCGAGTCGGTGGAGGTGCCCACCGAGGTCGAGCAGGAGGACCGGGCGGACCGACCGCTGCTGAACGCCGAAGGGCCGGGAGGAATCGCCCTCCCGGCCCTTCGGCGTCCGCGCGACCGCTCAGCGCGAGCGGCGCGAGAGCATCGCCCAGGTGGTGGGGAGCAGCGCGGCGGCGACCAGCGCCTTGAGCGCGTCGCCGACCAGGAAGGGCACGAGTCCCGCGGAGAGGACGGAGCCGAGGTCGGCGGGCAGCCCCAGCGAGGCGAGGGCGGCGGCCAGCCAGGGCAGGCCGACGAGGTAGATGGTGGCGGTGCCGGCGAGGAAGGTCACCAGCGTGCCGAGGACGCGACGGTCCCACTGCCGCTGAGCGAGCCACCCGGTGACGATCGACGCGAGGACGAAGCCGACGATGTAGCCGCCGGTGGGACCCGCGAGGACCGCCCAGCCGTGCGAGCCCTCGGTGAAGACCGGGGCGCCGAGAGCGCCGACGAGCGCGTACACGAGCATGGACAGCGCGCCGCGGAGCGCGCCGAGCGTCGTGCCGACCAGGAGGACCGCGAAGGTCTGGCCCGTGAAGGGGACCGGCCACATCGGGATGAACAGCTGCGCCATCGCCGCGGTGAGGCCCGCACCCGCGAGCACCAGCAGGGCGTCGGTCGCGACGGAGCGGGTGACGAGCCGGTCGGCGAGGACCGGGCGCGGGAGGGCGGAAGAGGAAGGGGACATGGGTGATCTCCGAGAGTCCTGGTCGCCCGAGAGCGAGGAGCGAGCGCGTCCGCGGTGAGCGGACGTGGATCCGCCCCGCGGCTCAGGAAATATACTAGGGGGCTGCCGCATCGCGGCCCCTTGCCCCACTCCTCCCGAACCGAACGCCATTTCTTGGCGGGAACGGACAGCACTGTGCTCAGCGTGCACGACCTCGAACTCCGAGTCGGCGCCCGACTCCTGATGGAGAACGTCTCCTTCCGGGTGGGCGACGGCGACAAGGTCGGCCTCGTCGGCCGCAACGGGGCGGGGAAGACGACGCTGACCAAGGTCCTCGCGGGCGACCTCATCGCCTCGAAGGGCACGGTCGACCGCGGCGGCGAGATCGGCTACCTCCCCCAGGACCCGCGCTCCGGCGACCCGGAGGAGCTGGCGCGCACCCGCATCCTCGACGCCCGCGGGCTGGGGCAGCTGGTGCTCGGCATGCAGGAGGCGACGGTCGCGATGTCGAGCAGCGACACCTCCGTGAGCGAGGCCGGCATGAAGAAGTACGGCAACCTCACGGACCGCTTCCTCTCCCTGGGCGGATACGCGGCTGAGGCGGAGGCCGCCTCGATCGCGAGCAACCTCAACCTCCCCGACCGGATCCTCGACCAGCCGCTCAAGACGCTCTCCGGTGGCCAGCGGCGCCGCATCGAGCTCGCGCGCATCCTCTTCTCCGACGCGAGCACGCTGATCCTCGACGAGCCGACGAACCACCTCGACGCCGACTCCGTCGTCTGGCTCCGCGAGTTCCTCAAGAACTACCGCGGCGGCTTCATCGTGATCAGCCACGACATCGAGCTGGTCGGCGAGACCGTGAACCGCGTGTTCTACCTCGACGCCAACCGCCAGGTCATCGACGTCTACAACATGAACTGGAAGAACTACCAGCGCCAGCGCGCCGCCGACGAGGAGCGCCGCAAGAAGGAGCGGGTCAACGTCGAGAAGAAGGCCGGTGCCCTCCAGCTGCAGGCCGCCAAGTTCGGCGCGAAGGCCTCGAAGGCCGCAGCGGCGCACCAGATGGTCGCGCGTGCCGAGCGCATGCTCAGCGGGCTCGAGGAGGTCCGCGCGGTCGACCGCGTCGCGAAGCTCCGGTTCCCGACCCCGTCCGCCTGCGGTCGCACCCCTCTGCAGGCTCAGAACCTGTCGAAGAGCTACGGCTCGCTCGAGATCTTCACCGCCGTCGACCTCGCGATCGACCGCGGCTCCAAGGTCGTCATCCTGGGGCTCAACGGAGCGGGCAAGACGACGCTCCTGCGCATCCTGGGCGGCGTCGACCAGCCCGACACCGGAGTGATCGAGGCCGGGCACGGCCTCCGGATCGGCTACTACGCGCAGGAGCACGAGACGATCGACGTCAAGCGCTCGGTGCTCGAGAACATGGTCTCCTCCAGCCCGAACCTCACCGAGACCGAGGCGCGCCGGGTCCTGGGCTCGTTCCTGTTCACCGGGGACGACTCGCACAAGCCGGCGGGGGTCCTCTCCGGCGGGGAGAAGACCCGTCTCGCCCTGGCGATGATCGTGGTCTCGGGCGCGAACGTGCTCCTGCTCGACGAGCCCACCAACAACCTCGACCCCGCGAGCCGCGAGG
The DNA here is from genome assembly GCF_002931635.1 of Rathayibacter sp. AY2B7. Taxonomy (NCBI): domain Bacteria; kingdom Bacillati; phylum Actinomycetota; class Actinomycetes; order Micrococcales; family Microbacteriaceae; genus Rathayibacter; species Rathayibacter sp. AY2B7. The sequence goes on from NZ_PSUC01000002.1 coordinate 101,942, forward strand.
AGATCCTCGACGCGCTCGCGCACTACGAGGGCGCGGTCGTCCTGGTCAGCCACGACGAGGGAGCCGTCGAGGCGCTGAACCCCGAGCGCGTCCTGATCATGCCGGAGGGCACCGAGGACCACTGGGCGGCCGACTACCTCGACCTGATCACGCTCGCCTAGCGGGCGTCGAGCAGCTCGTCCTCGACCTCGGAGTCGCTGCGGCCGCGGCGTCGACGGCGCTCCTCGCGCCGCTCCTCGGCCGCCACGACCTCGGGGTCGTCGGCGTTGCGGATGCGGTACTCGTGGCGGATCGCCCAGCCGAGCCCGCCGAAGCCCATGACGGCGAACAGCACCCACTGGATGGCGTAGCTGATGTGCAGGCCCTCGTCGGCGACCGGCTTGATCGCGGCCAGCGGGGGAGCGTCGACCGGCGCCGGCGCCTCGGCGACCAGCAGGCCGTACGCCGAGGTCCGCAGGGGCTCGTCCAGCTGCGCCGACAGGTCGTCGAGCTGGATCGTGGCGATCTGGCCGGCCGGTGCGGAGCGTCCGTCGATCCGTCCCTCCGCGGGCTTCAGGCGGGCGACGACGGTCACCTCCCCCTCGGGCGGCGCGGGGATCGCGTCGGGGGAGTCCTGGGTCGAGCCGACGGGGACCCAGCCGCGGTCGACGACGAAGACGCTGCCGTCGTCGAGCCGCAGCGGTGTCAGGATCTCGAAGCCGGGGTTGCCGTTGTAGGGCCGGTTGCGGACGAGGGTCTGCCCCTCCGTCTCGTAGACGCCGGTGACCTCGACCGGGCGGTACTCGAGCGCGTCGTCCCACGTGGAGTCGGCGGGGAGCAGCCCGTCGAGCGCCACCGGGTCGGCGGTCCAGTTCGCGGTGACCAGCCGGTTGGTCGAGGCGGCCTGGTCGAGCCGCGCGACCTGCCAGCGCGAGAGCAGCACGCAGGCGACGGCGAAGACGATCGCGAGCGCGAGGTAGCCGAACCAGCGTCGCGAGAAGACGAAGCGCCAGGAGGGACGGGGCGCGTCGCCGCTCATCGTTCCGCTCCGCGATCGACCGTGTAGAGCGGCTTCACCTCGAGCGGGAAGTCGCGGGCGAGGAGGAACTCGCGCAGGAACTCCAGGTGCTCGCCGCAGGCCAGCCAGGTCTTCCGACGGTCCTCCGCGTGGATCCTCGGGTTCCGCCACTCGATCGCGAACGTCGCCGTCCGCGGGCATCCCGCTCGGGAGCAGGCGTGCGCGTCGGGGACCCGGCCGAGCGGGATCACGGCCGGTCTCCCCGCGGGTCGCCGCCCTCGGGGCCGGTCGGCGCCTCGGAGTCGGGGGCGGGGGCGGGGGGCGGGTGGGGGGGGGCGAAGGGGACGGCGGTGGGGAGCGTGAGCAGCGTCACCAGGAGCGAGCCGGCGAGCATGTGCGGGTAGTCCCCCGACTGCACTGCGCGGAAGATGTACTGCCCGAGGCCGCCGG
>NZ_PSUC01000020.1:0-38579 GCF_002931635.1 Rathayibacter sp. AY2B7
CGATCGACGACGCCAGGAGGAGAGAGCCTAGGAATTCTGCGGGAACCCGAGGTTGATGCCGCCGTGGGAGGGGTCGAGCCAGCGGCTGGTGATGGCCTTCTGCTGGGTGAAGAAGCGGACGCCTTCGGCTCCGTGGGCCTTGGTGTCGCCGAAGAGGGACGCTTTCCAGCCGCCGAAGGAGAACGTGGCGACGGGGACGGGGATGGGGACGTTGATGCCGATCATGCCGACCTCGACCTCGTTCTGGAAGCGGCGTGCCGCTCCTCCGTCGTTGGTGAAGATGGCCGTGCCGTTGCCGAACGCGCCGTTGTTGATCAGTGCGACGCCCTCCTCGTAGGAGGCGACGCGGACGATGGAGAGCACCGGTCCGAAGATCTCCTCCGTGTACGCGCGGGAGGTCGTGGGGACCTTGTCGAGCAGGGTCGGGCCGAGCCAGAACCCGTTCGCGTCGCCGTCCACCTCGATGCCGCGGCCGTCGATGACGACCTCCGCGCCGTCCTCCTCCGCGATCGCGATGTAGGAGGCCACCTTGTCGCGGTGCGCCTCGGTGATCAGCGGGCCCATGTCGCAGCCACGGCGGCCGTCGCCGATGCGCAGCTTCGCGGCACGGTCCTGGATCTTCGTGATGAGCTCGTCGGCGACGGGCTCGACCGCGACGACGACCGAGATCGCCATGCACCGCTCACCCGCCGAGCCGAAGCCGGCGTTGATGGCGGAATCGGCGACGAGGTCCAGGTCCGCGTCGGGGAGCACCAGCATGTGGTTCTTCGCCCCACCGAGGGCCTGGACGCGCTTGCCGTGGCGGGTGCCCGTCTCGTAGACGTACTGCGCGATCGGGGTCGAGCCGACGAACGAGATCGAGCGCACGTCGGGGTGCTCGAGCAGCCCGTCGACGGCCTGCTTGTCGCCGTTGAGCACCGTGTAGACGCCGTCGGGGAGACCGGCCTCCTTCCAGAGGGCGCCGAGCCAGATCGCCGGGGACGGGTCCTTCTCGGAGGGCTTCACCACGACGGTGTTGCCGGCGGCGATGGCGATGGGGAAGAACCACATCGGCACCATCGCGGGGAAGTTGAAGGGGGAGATGATCCCGACCACGCCCAGCGGCTGCTTGGTCGAGTAGACGTCGACACCCGTGGAGACCTGCTCGGAGTACTCGCCCTTGAGGTGGTGCGCGAGGCCCGTCGCGAACTCCACGACCTCCTGGCCGCGGGTGATCTCGCCGAGCGCGTCCGAGACGACCTTGCCGTGCTCCGACGTGATCAGCTCGGCGAGCTCCTGCTTCTTCGCCTCGAGCAGCTCGCGGAAGCGGAAGACGATCTGCTGCCGCTTCGCGAGCGACGTGTCGCGCCAGGCGGGGAAGGCGGCCTTCGCGGAGGCGACGGCGGCGTCCACCTCGGCGGAGTCGGCGAGCGCGACCTCCTTGGTCGCGACTCCCAGCGCCGGGTCGTAGACGGGAGCGGTGCGGCCGGACGAGGAGGCCGAGGGAGCCCCGTCGATCCAGTGGCCGACGACGGACAGGGCGGTGGCGGGCTCGGCGATGCTCATGGCGACGACTGTAGGGGCGTGACCACGGCCGCGGGGGTGCCGATCCGTCCAGCGGTGGAGGGGTGGTCTGGACGGATCGGCGCGCTCAGTCGGTGGGACGGGAGGCGTCGGCGTCGGCGTCGGGCGAAGGGGTGGCCGGGTCGGGGCTCGAGGCGGCGGGGTCGGCCGCGCTCGGGCCGGCAGCGCCGGGGTCGGCCGCGCTCGGGCCCGCAGCGCCGGGGTCGGCCGCGCTCGGGCCCGCAGCGCCGGGATCCGCAGCGCCGGGATCCGCAGCGCCGAGGTCGGCAGAACCGGCGTCGGCAGCGTCCGGCTCGGCGGCGTCCGGCTCGGCAGCGTCCGGCTCCGCACCATCGGGACCGGCACCGGAGTCGGCGGCACCCTGCTCGGCTGTGCCGGTCTCCTCACCGCGCACCTCGGCAGCGGACGCTGCAGCCGCTGCCTCCGCCGCACCCGCCGGGTCGAACCGCGCCAGCGCCGCCGTGATGTTGTCGTGCCCGCCGCGCTCGTTCGCCCAGGCGACCAGCGCCTCCGCGAGCGTGACCGGATCCGCGCCCACCCGCTCCTGCGCCTCGCGCAGCACGCGCGCGAGGTCCTCGGCGGCGGACGCGTAGTTCCACAGCCCGTCGGAGCAGACCAGCACCCAGCCCGGCTCGGTCAGCTCCTCGGAGGCGACCCGCGGCTCCTCGTCGTGCGCGTCGGCGCCGAGCCAGCGGGTGATGGCGTGAGCGTCGGGCGCCGTCTCGGCCTGCTCCCGCGGCACTCCCGAGGCGATCTGCTCCTGCGCCCACGAGTCGTCGACCGTGAGCTGCCGCGGCTCGCCCGCGTCCGGCATCCAGTAGCTGCGGCTGTCGCCCACGTTGCCCGTGACGAGCAGCGCGCCGTCCAGCACCGCCGCGGTGAAGGTGCACGAGGGCGGATTCGACCGCTTCTCGGGCACGGCCGCGTCGATCGCTCCGGAGGCGCGCGCGGTGGCCATCTGCAGCAGCGCGCGCCAGCGGTCCGCTCCCGCGCTCTCCCCGCCGACCTCGGCCTGCAGCGCGCTGAGTGCCGCACGGGCCGCGGCGAGCGACGCCTTGTCGGAGTCGGGGGTCGAGGAGACCCCGTCGCAGACCACGAGCAGCGCCGTCCTCAGAGAGCCGTCGGCACCGGTGGTCGCCCCGAGCGCCATCGCGTCCTCGTTAGCCGGGTGCCGGAGCCCGCGGTCGCAGACGCCGCCGACCAGCGGGTGCGGCGCTTCTGCCCAGTGCTCGCGCTCGGTCGGAGCGGGGCGTCCGCACTGCTCGCAGTAGCCGTCCTCGGCGACCGCTCCCCCGCAGTAGACGCAGGCGGCGGATCCTCCGACGGCGACGGGCGGAGCGGAGGGGGTGGCCGCGACGATCAGCGGCGTCCCGCAGGCCTCGCAGAACGCGTCGCCCGTCGTGACCGGCTCGCCGCAGTTCGGGCAGGGAGTCGACAGCGCGCCGCTCATGTCAGCGTCCAGCGTCGGACCTCGTTGGCCCGGTCGACGAGGCGCAGGTGCTCGTCGCGCTCGCGAGTGGAGGCGGCGAGCGCGCGGTAGGAGGCCTCGAGGCCGTCGCGGATGGCGGCCTCGTTCGCCTCGACTCCGCCGAGGGTCGCTCCCTCGGCCGGGCCGTCGCGCCGCACCAGCTCGAGGGCGGAGGCGAGGACCTGGGTCGTGAGCTCGAGGCGGGTCCGCTGGTCGATCGACACGGAGTCGACGCTCGCGAGGGCGGCCGAGAGCGCGGGCAGCCCGCGGCCCGACTCCGCCAGCAGCTCCGCCCGGCGGCGGCGCGCGTCGGAGTAGGAGGAGCGCGTGGGCGCGACGATGTCGAGCGCGTCGAGTGCCCCGTCGAGGTCGGAGCGCAGCTGCCGCACCCGGGCGAGACCGAAGGCGGCGGGTGCCGTGTAGTTCGCGTCGGCGCGGGCGCAGATCACGTAGAGGGACTCGGCGACCTCGGGCTCACCGCTCGCCTCGCACGCCGCGGCGAGCGCGAGCTTCGGGGCGAGCTCGCCGGGGACCTGCCCGTAGACGGTGTTGAAGGAGGCGCGGGCCCCGATGTCGTCGCCGCGCGCGAGCTGGGCGAGGCCGCTCATCCAGACCGCCCGCCACTCCCACGGGTCCTCAGTGAGGATCTCGCCCGTCGCACGGGCCGCCTCCTCCCAGCGCTGCGCCTCGATCGCCGCCCGGGCGCGGGCGAGCCGCACCTCGACCGTCACGGTGGGCGCGAGCGCGAGAGCGCGCAGGCGCACGATCGGGTCGGCGACGTTCACGCCCGCGAGCCACGACCGGGCGGGATCGGACTCGTCGCGGCGGAGCGCCGGCAGCGCGTCCCACGGCGGGACGCGGTCGACCACGTCGGCCACGGGCGCCTCGAACAGGGCCGACTCCGTCGAGTGCAGCGCGGGGTGTCCGGGACCGCGGTCGGTCGCGACGACCTCGCGCAGCACCCCGAGCAGCTGGCCGCGCATCTCGTCCACCGTGGCGAAGCGGTCCTGCGGGTCGGGAGCGCACGCCTTCGCGATCAGGCGGTAGAAGGAGTCGTACCGCTGGAACAGCGGTGTCTCGGACACCGGCGGCAGCGAGGCGACGAAGGTCGTCTGGTTGCCGCGGAAGTCGAGCACCAGCGAGGCCAGCGTTCGGCCGATCGTGTAGACGTCGGAGGCGACCGAGGGACCGAGGTCGGCGACCTCCGGAGCCTGGTAGCCGACGGTGCCGTAGATGGCGGAGTCCTCGTCGTCGATCCGGCGCACTCCGCCGAGGTCGATCAGCTTGACCTGGTCGCCCACCTGGATCATGTTGTCCGGCTTGAAGTCGCAGTAGAGCAGGCCGTGGTCGTGCAGGTAGGCGAAGGCGGGCATGACCTCGAGCACGAAGGCGAGCGCCTGGTCCACCGGCAGCGGATCCGCGGCGCCGCCGTTGGCGTCCAGCCGCTCCTTCAGGATCTGCTTGAGGCTCGGCCCGCCGACGTACTCCATCACGATGTAGCCGGCGCCGTCGTGCAGGACGAAGTTGTAGATCTCGACGATCAGCGGGTGCTCGACCTCGGCCAGGAACCGGCGCTCGGTGACGGCCGCGGCGTACGCGTCGGGGTCGCCGGAGTTGAGCAGGCCCTTGAGCACCACCCAGCGCCCCGAGACGTTCCGGTCGCGCGCGAGGTAGATCCAGCCGAGGCCGCCGTAGGCCAGGCAGCCGACGACCTCGTACTGGCCGCCGACGACGTCGCCCTTCACCAGCTGCGGGGTGAACGAGAACGGCGTGCGGCAGTTGGGGCAGAACCCCTCGGTGCGACCGGGCCGACCGTCGCGCCCGCGGCCGACGGCGGTGCCGCAGTGCGAGCAGAAGCGCTTGCGCTCGGGGAGGACCGCCTCGGTCATCAGAGCGGCCATCGGATCGGCGGCCGGGCGGGACGGGACGGTGGTGAGCCCGGCGCCGAGCCTCGGGCCGCGCAGTCGGGTCGAGGTGGTGCCGACGCGGCGGGTGACCTTCGAGCCGGTCTGCGCCGTGCGGGCGGAGCCGAGGGCGGCGGTGGCGAGGCGGGCGGAGGAGGTGCGCGTGCTGCGCGCGGTGGCCGACTCCTCCGCGGGGCCGGGTGCCGTGGCGCCGGGGGTGCCCTCGACGAAGCCGGTGCCGAAGGCGGCGGAGGCGGTGGCCGGCGGGGAGGCCGGAGCGGCGCGGCGGGCGGTCGGCGCGGAGGCGGCGGCGCCCTCCTCGGGCGGGAGGCCGCAGACGTTGCAGTAGCCGTCCTCGATCGTCCCGGTGCAGCCGGAAGTCGCGGTGCAGGGGGCGCCGTTCATGGGGTGGCCTTCCGGTGGTGCGCGGGGTCGGGGTGCGGGAGGTCGCGGGTGACGACGTCGTACTGCTCGACCAGGTGACGGGCGAGCGGGACGGAGCAGGGCACCGCGTCGAGGGCGGCGCGCACCTCCTCCTCGGCCGCGACGCCGACGGCGGTGGCAGCGCGGCCGTTGCCCTCGGCCCGCTCCCGCAGCGCCCGGAGGCGGAAGCCGAGGGCGGCCCGTTCGCGCAGCGGCGAGGTGTAGGCGGCCTCGACCGCGTCGAACGCGCGGCCGACGGCGGTGAGGCGGGCGATATGCGCGTCGAGCGCCTCGCGGTCGGACGGAGGATCGCCCAGCCGGGAGACGTCGGGCACGGCCAGCCGTGGCGGGTCGGCGATCTCGCGGCGGCAGCGGGCCACGAGCTCGCGCAGCGGCGCCTCGCGGCGCTCGGCCGCCTCCGCCAGCTCGCGCGCCCGACGGCGGTCGCGCTCGAGTCCGCGCCGCTCGGACGCGGCGATGATCAGGTCGCGCTCGAGCCGGGCGGAGTCGCTCTCGAGCTGGCCGAGCGGCCCCGACACGTCGGCTCCCCGGCCCGCCCGCTCGGCGAGCGCGTCGAGGCGGGAGCGCAGCACGGCGACCCGCTCCGCCCGCTCGCGGTCGACCGTGCCGCCGCCGTCACGGGTGAGGTCGCGGCAGCGCTCGATCTCGGCGCGCACCCCCACGATCCGCCCGGCGACGTCGGTGCCGCTGGGGTCGAGCTCGAGCCGGGAGCGCAGCTGGCCGACGACCGCGTCGCAGAGGCGCACCGCCTCCACCAGCGAGACCGCGCCGCTCCCGGAGGCGTCGAGACGGCCCCAGATCAGCTGCGACATCCGCTCACGCGCCACGACGTCGACGCGGCCGGAGTCCCAGACCGCCTCGAGCTCGGCGAGGCGCCTGGTGACCGACTCGCGGAGCGACTGGGCGAGCACCACGTCGGCCGTGTAGTTCTCGGCCTGCGGCGACGCCAACGCGGCGGCGTCCAGCCGCGAGAGCTCGCGCGTGGTCCGCTGGAGCCAGCGGGTGAGAGCGGCGAGGTACTCGAAGAGCTCGCGCTGCGGCGCGGCCTCCCCCAGCCGGCCCGGAGCGACGGGGGTCCCCTCCGCGAGACCGGTGCTCATCGGCCGTACACCGGGGCCGGCGGCGAGGCCTCGCCGAGGACCCCGAGCCAGCGCTCGTAGATGCTCTGCCAGCGGCCGTCGCTGCGGATGCTCTCGAGCGAGGCGTTGACGAAGCGCACGAAGTCGGGGTCGTCGGCGGGCAGGCCGAGGCCGTAGGGCTCCGAGCTCAGGGCGTCGCCGACGACCTTCGCGTACGGGTCCTGCGCCACGAAGCCCGCGAGGATCGTGTCGTCGCCCGCGATGGCGTCGACCTCTCCTGCCTGGAAGAGGGCGAGGCACTGCGAGTGCGTGGCGGCCTCGACGGCCTCGACCTCCGGGTAGTCGTTCTGCAGGCGGCTGAGCGTCGTGGTGCCGCTGGGCGCGCAGACCCTCTCGCCGTCGAGGTCGCCGATGCCCGTGATCGGGACTCCGTCGGGGTCGTCGGAGACGAGCACCTTGAGGCCGGCGTCGTAGTACTCGGATGAGAAGGCGATCGAGCTCCAGCGGTCGCACGTCATCGTGAGGGTGCGGGCGACCATGTCGACCTGCGGGGCGCCGTCGCCGCCGGTGAGCGCGGGGAGGCGCTGAGCGGAGGTGATCACGACGTAGTCGATGGAGTCGCTGCCGAGGATCGCCCGGGCGACCTCGCGGGCGATGTCGACGTCGAAGCCCTCGATCGCCCCCGTGATCGGGTTGCGGGCGCTCATCAGGAGGGTGTCGGCCGAGACGCCGACGCGCAGGTTCCCGCGCCCGCGGATCTCCGCGAGCCTGGTGCTGTCGGTCACACCGGTCGGCGCGTAGGAGGTGACCGCCGAGGGCGAGCAGTCCGCCGCGGCCGGAGCCGCGGGAGCGGACGCGCTCGCCGTCGGAGTCGGGGTCGCCGCGGCGAGGGGCGTGCCGAGGTCGTCCGCCCCCGTCGTGCAGCCGGTGAGGGCGAGTGCCGCGGCGGCGGCCAGGGCGAGGGCGGCGGCGCGCAGGCGGTTCATCGGTACTCCTCCAGTCGCTGGGCGATGCCGCGCCAGGCGAACACGGCTCCGGCGAGACCGGCCGCCAGCAGGATCCACGAGACGAGGGTCGCGAACTCCGCGCCTCGATCGAGCGTGGTGGCGGCGGCCAGTGCCTTCTCCTGCACCACGTCGCGGGCGTCGTCGGAGAAGGTGGTGAAGAGGTCGTTCGGCGTGCCGTTCCCGGTGATCGTGGCGACGCGGACGGCCTGGTCCCAGTTCCCGGCGTCGTCCGCCTCCCGGATCTCCTCGTGGAACGACTGCCACTGCCCGAACTCGTCGACGAGCCGCGTCCTCGCCAGCTCGTCCTGCAGGTCGCCCGAGAGCTTCTCCCGGGCGGAGTCGACGGCCTGGGTGTAGCGCTCCTCGAGGGCGGCGCCGGAGCCGCGCTTGATCAGCGTGAAGCTCTCGAGCGACTTGGCGTCGCTCGCGGCGATGAGCGCGTTCGACACGGTGAGCGCCTCGCGGTAGGACTCGACCCGCGCCGTCCCCGCGTCCGCCGCGACCGATCCGTAGGCGAGCGCCCCGCCGACGCCGACGACCAGCAGGAGGGCGGTCCCCGTGGCGAGCGGGCGGTTGAGGTAGCGGTGCGTACGGCGGGCGAGCCAGAGCTGCGCCGCCAGGAGGAGGACCAGCATCACGAGCGAGCCGATCATGAGCAGGACGCTCCAGCGGACGGCGTCGTAGGCGGCCGCGACCCGGTCGGCACCGGAGTCGACGAGCCCGTCGAGGTCCTCGAGGATGCCGCCGTCTCCCGAGAGGGCAGTCGACGCCTGGTCGAGGTACGCCGAGGCGACGGGGAAGCCCTGCCGGTTGTTGGCTCGCGCCTGCTCGATCAGCCCGCTGTAGGTCGTGATGCTGCTGGCGACCCGGGCGAGGGCCCGGGTGTCCGCCGAGTCGGCGGCCGAGAGCCCGGCGATCGCGGAGGCGGCCCCGGTGAGGCTCGAGACGTACGACGCCCGCAGCTCGGTCGGCTCCAGTCCGCCGACGAGGAAGGTGTTGGCCGCGATCGCGTTGGCGTCCACCAGCAGCGTGCGGACGTTCTGCACGCCGAGCAGCTGCGCCGACTGCTCCCGGGCCGTCGTCGCGGCGCGCGCCTGCATCGCTCCTGCCTGCTGCGCGAACACGCCGAACAGCACGGCCGCCAGCGCCGTCAGGGCGAGCAGGAGGCGCAGGGTGGCCGGAGTGGTCGCGGTCGCGCGGGCCAGCAGCGACGGCTTCCGCTGCGCCGGCCGGTTGGCGACCTGGACGAGGGGCGGCTCGGGGATCCTCTGCGCGGGCGGCGCGGCGGGTGCGGTGCTCAACGGCTCTCCTCCTCGGGGTCGTCGGTGACGGGGGCGGCCGTGCCGCTCGGGGCGGCGTCCGCCTGCCCGAGGGCCTCCTCCGAGCCCTCGACCGAGCCCTCGTCGTCGTCGCCGGCTCCGTCCGGGCTGCTCGAGGCTTCGGGGCTCTCCACCACGTCCTCGGGGAGCAGGATGCGCAGCTCGTCGAGCGTCGGCTCCTCCACGTCGCGGAGGCGCCAGGCGTGCCGGGCGATCGCCGCGTCGAGGACGTTGCGGACCCAGCGCCCGTTGCCGAACGCCTCCGTGCGCTGCTGCGCCGAGGCGAGGCCCGCGAACGCGGCGAGCGCCTCCTCCGTCGGCTCGAAGTCCGCGGAAGATGCGAGGCGGCCGAAGATCGCCGAGAGCTCGTCGTCGGAGTAGTCGGCGAAGTCGATAGTGGTCGAGAAGCGGCTGGCGAGACCCGGGTTCGTGTCGAGGAAGCCCTGCATCGGCCCGGAGTAGCCGGCGACGATCACGACGAGGTCGCCGCGGTGGTCCTCCATGTCCTTCACGAGGGTGGTGACCGCTTCCGCGCCGTACTGGTCGAGCGCGAGCGCGTAGGCCTCGTCGATGAAGAGGACGCCGCCGCGCGCGGAGGCGATCACCTCCGCGGTCTTCGTCGCGGTCTGCCCGAGGTAGCCGGCCACCAGCTCCGATCGGTCGACCTCGACGAGCACGCCCTTCGAGAGGATGCCGAGCGAGCGGTAGATCCGCGAGACCAGCCGCGCCACCGTCGTCTTGCCCGTGCCGGGGTTCCCCGTGAAGACGAGGTGGCGGGTGAGCGTGGGCGTGCTGAGTCCGGCGGCCTGGCGCAGGGTGTCGATCCGGAGCAGCTGCGTCTGCCGCTTGATCTCGCTCTTCACCCGGTCGAGGCCGATCAGCGCGTCGAGCTCGGCGAGCAGGTCGTCGATGGACTCCGGCGGGTCGAGCGGCTCCGGCTCGGAGGCGGGCTCCGCGGCGGGAGCGGCGGCGGGCGCCGGCTCGTCCTGCGGACCGTCGTGCTCGGTCCGGCGGAGGCGCTCGAGGATCTCGTCGACCCCGGGCACGCCGGCGGGCAGACCGGTCGGCAGGTCGGCGCCCGCGGCTGTCCGGCCGGTCGTGTGCGCTATTTCCCCGCTCGTCGTCGGAGCGGCGCCCCGGGCGCCCGGGACGGCGGAGAGCTGGGCCGCGGCGGTCGCGGAGGCGGAGGCGATGCCGCCGATGCCCGGGTCGCCGAGAGCGCTGGCCGCCGAGACGACCTCGGTCAGGGCGCGGGCGTAGGCCGAGGCATGGTGCGAGCCCGCGCCGACCAGGGCGGCCAGCTGATCGGTCGGTCCCGACCGCCAGCGCCGGCCGCTCGAGGCGGCGGTGAAGAACGCCTCCAGACCGCCCGTCGCGCCGGTCGCGGCGAGCCAGTCCTGCCCGGCGCCGCGGATCGACTCGGCGACGGCGGCGGCCAGCCGCGCACCCTCGTCGCGGACGGCCGCGGCGTCGAGGCCGGCGGCCGTCCCCGCGAGCACGAGGGCGTCCAGCGCTGGGGCGAGCGCGGTCACGAGGCGCTCGGCGGGGTCAGCGAGCCGGATCCGGACGGCGCTCCCGGCTGCGGAGGCGCGTCGAGACCGCTCGGGGAGAGCGAGGACTCCGTGAACTTCTCGGCCAGGAACTGCCCGTGCGCGATCAGCGCCGAGGCGTCCTGCCGCGAGACGGCGTCCGAGATGCGGTCGAGCGTGCCTCCGAGGAGGTCGAGCTGGTCGCAGAGGATCATCAGCGAGGTCTTCCCCCGGTGCACGGCGCGGCGGTCGGCGAAGTCCCTCGGCAGGCGGAGGTAGCCCTCCACCGCCTCGGGGAGGTAGCTGGTCGCGGTCGCGACGACAGTGTGGCCCTGACGGCTCATCCCGCCGAGGCGGTCGAGACGGGGCACCATCTCGCGGACCGTCTCGTCGATCCGCTGGATGCGCGCCGCGACGATGCCGGGCACTCGGCCCTCCGTCCGCGTGCCGACCCGGTCGAGCGCCGCGAGGATGTCCTCGCTCGTCGGGACGCTCGGCAGAGCGGGCGCGGTCTCCTCCGGCGCCGCGGGGGCACCCGTGAACAGTCGGGAGAACCAGCCCATCGGCTAGCGGCCGAGATCGAGCGAGGACGTCGCGTCGATGTCCGAGTTGCTGCGGCGGGCCCGCTCGACGTACTCGCCGGCCTTCGCCGTCTCGGTCTGGAGGACTCCGACGGTCTGGGCCATGCTGTCGAGCGCCTTGATCTTGAAATCCGAGATCGAGTCCATCGTCTGGTAGATGTTCGCGAACGCGGCCTGCAGCTGCGGCAGCCCGACCGTGGCCGAGGCGGCCTGCGACTGGATCGAGGCGGACTGGTCGGCGAGCATGCGCGAGGTGGCCTCGATCATGTTGGACGTCGTGGTGTTCAACGCCGTGATCTGATCGAGCACGAGGCGCTGGTTGGCGAGCGCCTGCGCGACGATGACCGCCGTCCGCAGCGCCGAGACGGTCGTGGTCGTCGCGCGGTCGACGCCCTTGATCAGCTCGACGTTGTTCTTGATGACGACGTCGATCGCGAGGTAGCCCTGGATCGACACGGCCAGCTGGGTCAGCAGGTCCTGGTGCTTCTGACGCGCGTAGAAGAGGACGTCCTCGCGCAGCGCCTTCGCCCGCTCCGGGTCGGTGGCGTCGAGCTCGGCGATCTTCGCCGAGAGCTTTACGTCGAGCCGCTCGGCGACGTAGATGTATTCGTTGAGACGGGTCATCGTCTCCCAGAGGTTCTGCTTCTCGAGGTTCAGGGCCGCGTTGTCCTTCCGCAGCTCGTCCTGCCCGTCGTACAGGGCCTGGATGATCGCGTTCAGGTGCGACTGGGCGCTCTCGTAGCGGCGGAAGTAGTCGGTGATCTTGTTGCCGAACGGGATGAAGCCCAGGATCTTCTTCTGCAGGTTGTCCTCGGACGGGTCCAGATCCTCCACCGTGCGGCGCAGCTCGAGCAGCGTCTTCCCGATGGTCGACCCCTCGGAGAGCCCGCCCTCTTGGAGGGCGCGCACCGGCGTGCTCAGCAGCCGGTTCGACGAGTCGGCGGCCGAGCGGATGTCGGCGTCGCCCATCGTGCGGATGTCGTTGGCCCGCGTCGCGAACTCGGGGCTCCGGGACTCCGTCGCCAGGAGCGTGTCGAGGTAGCCGTCGACCTTCGCCTCGAGGCCGGGCAGGGCGGCTTCGGGCACCTTCGGCGCGATCGACGGCGCCGAGGTGGTCGGCACCGCTGCCACCGGCTCCGGAGGCGTGAGCGAGAGGGCGTTCTGGACGGGCGGCTGCAGGGCCTCGGTCATCGGGATCCTCACCGTTCCTGGCGCTCGGCGCCGACTGGGATGAACGTCCGCCCAGCATATCCCGGGCCCTCCCGCGGGACCCCCGCGGGCCGCCCCGTCCGAGGACTCGACGCGATCGGGCGGCTGTGGAGGAGCGTCCGCCGCCGGTCAGACCGCCTTCGGGCGCCTCCGCAGCGTCGCCACCGCGACTCCGTCCAGGGCGAGCGCGCCTCCGAGCAGCGCGGCGAGCGGCGGGGTCTCGCCCAGGACGAGCCAGGACAGCAGCACCACCACCGCGGGCACCGCGTAGGTGGACGCCGCGGTGCGACCCGCGCTGGAGCGCGCGAGGACGTACCCCCACGTCGTGAAGGCGACGGCCGTCGGGAAGATCCCGAGGTAGACCACGGCCAGGATCGAGGAGAGCGGAGCGGCGGCGAGCGCCTCGACGAGCTCCGGGGCGAAGGGCAGGCACGCGACCGTGCCGGCGAGGCAGCCGAGCCAGGTCATCGTCGGCGCGTCGATCCGGCCCAGCAGGCGCTTCTGCAGCGTCGCCGCGCTGCCGTAGACGACGGCGGCGACCAGGCCGAGGGCGACACCGATCACGTCGAACTGCCCGGTGGAGGTGGAGAACGCGATCACCGCGACGCCGGTCAGCGCCACGAGCATCCCGGCGAGGAGACGGCGGGGGAACCCCTCCCCCAGCAGCAGCCCGGCGAGCACGGCGGTGATCATCGGCGCGATGTTCACCAGCAGGGCCGCCGTCCCCGCGTCGACGTGCCGCTCCGCAGCGTTCAACGCCAGGTTGTAGACCCCGAACCAGGCGACCCCCCAGCCCAGCACGAGCAGGAGGAGGCGCCCGCGCGGGACCGCGGTGCGCGGATCCGGAGCCGCCTCCGAGCGGCGCCTCCGGGCGGTGAGGACGACGCGCACCACCGTGAGCGCGAGCGACCCCACCACGATGCGGCCGAGGGTCAGCGCGCCCGGGCCGAAGTCCTCCGTCGTGGCGCGGATGCCGACGAAGGCCGACGCCCAGAGCAGGACGGTGACCGCGATCGCGCCCCACAGCAGGAGGGCGTCCCTCGTGGAGGGCGGGGCGGAGGAGGAGACGTCGGTCATGAGGCCATCGTGGCGCTGCCGGGGATTCAGCACCAGTTCCGTTCACTGTCGGATCGTTCAGCCGGACTGTACGGTCGTCCCATGCTCGACGTGCACCGGCTCCGCATCCTCCGCTCCGTCGTCGCCTCCGGCTCGATCGCGGGAGCCGCCTCCGGCCTCGGCTACACGCCGTCCGCCGTCAGCCAGCACCTCTCCGCTCTGCAGCGCGAGACCGGACTGACCCTGCTGGAGCGGGTGGGCCGCGGCGTCCGCCCGACCCCAGCCGGACGCGCCCTCGCCGCCCAGGCGGACCGCGTCCTCGAGCGCCTCGCCGAAGCGGAGGCCGTGGTGGAGGAGCTGCGCGAGGGCCGCTCCGGCCGCCTCTCGGTGACGTACTTCGCCTCCGTCGGCAGCGCCTGGATGCCGGAGGTCGCCCGCCGGCTGACCGCCGCGTTCCCCGGCCTCGCCCTCGATCTGCGCCTGGGAGAGGAGCTCGACGACGACCTCGGAGCGCGCCCCGACGTGCAGCTCCTCGTCGCCTCCTCCGAGCCGACCGCCCCCGGATTCACGGCGCACCACCTCCTCGACGACCCCTACCTCGTCGTCCTGCCCGACGGTCATCCGCTCGCCTCCCGGAGCGAGATCGACCTCGCCGAGCTCGCGAACGAGCGCTGGGTCGACAACGACCTGCCCACCGGCTGGTGCCGCCGGAACGTCGTGGAGGCCTGCGCCGCCGCCGGGTTCGCGCCGCCCTTCCACGTCCAGGCGAACGACCACATCACCGCCGCCGCGTTCGTCGCCGCGGGCATGGGCGTGACGGTCCTGCCGGAGCTCGCGGCCCACCGCCTGCCGGACGGCGTCCGCGCCGTGCCCGTCGTCCGTCCCCGGCCTGTCCGCTCCCTCGAGGCCGTCGTGCGGAACTCCGCCGCCGCCTCCGCACCGGTGGCCCTGGTGCTGGAGACACTGAAGGCCCTCGCCGCACGCCGTTGAGCGCGCCTGCACGGGCGAGCTCGCAGCACACCGGAGCACGATGGGCGCGTGAGCTCCGTCGAACCCGTCACCCGTTCCGCGCCCGCGCTCGGCGGACCGCGCATCCTGAAGCAGCGCTGGACCGAGGCGACGTTCCTGCACTGGCGGGTCGACCCCGCCCTGGTGGCGCCCCACCTCCCGGCCGGGACGAGGCCCGACGAGCACGACGGCTCCTCCTGGGTGGGCCTGATCCCGTTCCGGCTCTCGCGGACGGCCTTCCTCGGCGGCCCGCGGGTGCCCTGGCTCGGCACCTTCCCCGAGGTGAACGTCCGGCTCTACTCCGTCGACGAGCAGGGACGACGCGGAGTCGTGTTCGTCTCGCTCGACGCCTCCCACCTCCTTCCCGTGCTCACCGCACAGGCGGTGTTCGGGCTCCCCTACCGCTGGGCCCGGATGAGCATCGAGCACCGCCACGGCGCGGTGATCTACGACACGATCCGACACTCGGACTCGGCCGCCCGCTCCCGGATCGTCGTCCGCCCGGGCGAGCCGGTCGACGAGGACCCGCTCGGCTCGTTCCTCACCGCACGCTGGGCCTACCACGAGCGCCACCTGGGCTCCACCTGGTACGGCCGCAACCTGCACCGGCCGTGGCCGCTGCGACGCGCGGAGCTGCTCGCGCTCGACGACGGGCTGCTCGACGCCGCGGGCTTCCCCGGGCTGGCGACGCGCGCGCCGGACTCGGTGCTGTACTCGGCGGGAGTGGAGACCGTGTTCACGGTGCCGCGGAAGGTGTGAAGGGGGCGACGCTCCTCCACAGACGGTTCTTCGCGATGCTGTCCGAAGGAACGGCGGTCCCGAGGCCCACGGCGAGACTTCGTCCGGTGAGATCAGGGCATGAAGGAATCGGCGACAGTAGACGACGCGCTCACGGAGGCGCTCGCGCTCGCCGGCTCACGGCACGCTGAGCGGTCCGCCGTCGAGGCATCCCGGTACCGGGCAGTCGAGGAGGCACGCCGCCTCGCGATGGCGGCACCGGCGGCGCTCGTCGGCGAGCACGTCCAGGTGCAGGTGGATCGGGCGGAGGCGGCGCACCGGGCGCTGATCGCGGAGCTCGCGACGGGACTCCGGGTCTCGGAGGCGCACGCCTCTGCACTGGTCGACGAGGCGCGCCTGCTGGTGAACGACCTCCCGGCGACGTTGCGCGCACTCGCGGACGGAGCGCTCTCCCCCGAGCACGCGCGACTCGTGGTGCGAGGAGCGCTCGACGTGCCCGCCGAGGTCCGTGGGCGCTTCGACGAGGAGGCCGCGACGATCGCGGTCGCCTGCACGCCGCCCCAGCTGCGACGCGCCCTCCGGTCGCTCCGGGAACGGCTGCACCAGCAGACGCTCAGCGAACGTCATCGGGACTGCGCCCGTCGACGCGCGCTCTGGGTGGAGGGCCTCGACGACGGGATGGCGATCCTGCACCTCTACACCGCAGCTCCCGATGTGCTCGGCGCGATGGACAGGATCGACCGGGCCGCCCGCTCCCTCGCGGATCTGCCGGACGAGGAGAGGACGCTGGGCCAGCTCCGCGCGGACATCGCCGCTGCGCTGCTGGTCGACGGGGAGACATCGGCCGACGGAGACGGCACGTCGATGCCGGCGGGAGTGCGCGCCGAAGTCGCGGTGACCGTGCCGGCACTGACCCTCCTCGGGCGGTCCGACCAGCCCGCCCTCCTCGACGGATACGGACCCGTCGACCCGGAGACCGCGCGACGTCTCGCAGCAGGAGCGCCCTCCTTCACTCGGCTGCTCACCCATCCGGAGAGCGGAGCGGTCCTCTCCGTCGGACGCGACTCCTACCGAGTGCCGGCGGACCTGCGTCGCCATCTCCAGCACCGCGACGGGACCTGCCGGTTCCCGGGATGCACACGCAGCACCCGCCACGCGGACGTCGACCACACGAACGACTGGCAGCACGGAGGCACCACGTCGGCCGACAACCTCGCGCACCTCTGCCGACACCACCACCGGCTCCGCCACACCACGGGGTGGACCCACCGGCAGGAGCCTGACGGCACGCTGCACTGGACGAGCCCGACGGGACGGCAGCATGTCACCCGGCCCGGGGAGCCAGGGAACGGGACGGAGGGCGGACACGATCCGACCGGGACCGGCGGGCCGTGACAAGGGGCAGGTCGGGTGGCGTGGACCGGCAGGTCAAGGGGCGGGCGCGCTTCGGCGCGCCCGCGTAGCGTGGACGCGACAAGAGGGGCAGCGACATGGCAGGAACGAAGGACAGGAAAGACGCGACGACGGGGACCTCGGCGGTGCTCTTCGATATCGACGGGACCCTCGCCGACACGAACTTCCTCCACGTCGAGGCGTGGTCGCGCGCCTTCTGGCAGGCCGACCTCGCCGTCCCCGCCTGGCGCATCCAACGAGCGATCGGCGCAGACTCGTCGGAGCTGCTCGACATGCTCCTCGAGGACGACGTGAAGGAGGAGCAGCGCGCACTGGTGAAGTCGCTGCACACCAAGAACTACGCCGAGACGACAGCACGCATCGTTCCACTCCCGGGAGCTCGCGAGCTCATCGCGACGCTCGTCGGTCGAGGCGTCCACGTCGTCCTCGCCACCTCGGCACCGCAGAACGAGCTGGACGTGCTTCTCGACGTCCTCGACTTCGGCGGCTCCGTCCACGCTGTCACCAGCGGCGCAGACGTCTCCACCGCCAAGCCAGCACCCGACCTGATCTCGATCGCGCTCGACCGCGCGGGCGTCTCCGTCGACCGCGCCGTCATGGTCGGCGACGCGACCTGGGACGTCCTGGCCGCCGAGCGCGCGGGCCTGGCAACGGTCGGAGTCCTCTCCGGCGGAACCTCGGAGCACGAACTCCGAGAGGCCGGAGCCGTCGCCGTCTACGAGGACGCGGCGGCCGTCCTCACCGGTCTCGGTGAAGGGCCCCTCGCGAGCCTCCTGAACTGACCGACCGCCACCCCAGGAGGCTCACGAGCCTCAGTCGCGGGGTCGCCGTCGCAGCACGAGGAGCGTCACTCCGATGGCGGCGGCGACCGCGGCGAGAGCGCCGCCGATCCACAGGACGTCCCCGAGGAGTGCCGGGTCCGATCCGGACGTCGCCTGCGCTTCGTCGGCGGACTCGGCCTGTCCTCCTGAGACCGCGACGGTGCCGTTGCAGTCCGGGACCGAGCCCGACCCCTCGGCGAGCGCGGTCCCGTCGGCCGGCGCCCAGTCGAACGCGTACTGGCCCGACACGGGGTGCCCGTCGGTCGACACGACCTGCCAGGTCACCTCGTACTCCCCCGCCGCGCCGAGCTCGAGCGGCATCGACGCTTCCGGCCCGACGACGCTGACGCAGCCGTCGCCGTAGTAGAGCCCGTCCGGCCCGACGACGCGCAGAGCCGCCGCCGTTCCGTCCGTCCCGAGGACGAGCAGGTCGTCGTTCGTCGTCAGCACCAGCGTTCCCGGCTGCTCCGTCACGGTCGAGTCCGCAGCGGGAGTCGTCGAGACGAGGTAGTTGTGCGCGCTGGCGGGCGCCGCCACCGCGATCGAGCCGAGCAGCCCGATCGACGTCGCGGCGACGAGGGCCTTCCAACGGGTCACGCCGACGCCCGGGGTCCGCGGCGGCGGGAGGCGAGCCCGACGGCCACGCCGACCGCGCCGACGACGAGCCCGCCGACTCCGAGGATGCGGGCGAGCAGGTCGTCGCCGCTCGTGGCCGTCGTCGCCGAGGCGGTGGTCGCGACCGCGTCGTCACCGTCGCCGTCGTCGTCATGTCCGCCCCCGTGGCCGGACCCCGCTTCCGCCGCGGTCACCGAGACGGTGGGAGCGGGCAGCTCGGGCTCGTCCTGGCCGTCGACGGTCGGCTGGTCCCAGGCGGTGCTGCCGGTCTCGCACGTCTGCAGCACGGGGAACTCCAGCGTGGAGCCGGCTGCGTCCTCGGGGAGCTGAAGCTGGAGGGCGACGGTGTCGCGGTAGCCGTCGGCGAGGGGCGTCTTCGCCGTGTAGACCACGTCCGAGACCCGCTTGGTCGCGGTGTTCCCGTGGGAGTCGGTGACCGGGTCGGCGATCGCGACCTCGTTCTTCACGACGTCCCAGTTCGGGTTGATCGTCGGGCTGACCGAGTTGATGCCGTCGGGCATCGTGATCGTGAGTCCCGTCGTCGGCGAGCCCTCGCAGCCGTGGGCCAGCGAGAACGTCACCACCGTGTACGAGCCGGCGGCGGTGCTGCTCGCCGCCGCGGTCACGTGGGCGCTGGCCGCCGTGGGCGCGGCGACAGCGAGCGCGATCGATCCGGCGGCGACGAGTGCGCCGCTGCCGACGAGGCGGAGCCGCGAGAAGGAAGAAGAAGAACGGTTCATGATGGTCGAGTCCTCGGAGGAGATCCGGCGCGGGGCCGGGAGTTCTGGACGCAGCGCGGGTCCGCGGTGCGTGCGGAGGCGCCGACCGGAGCCGCTCCCGCACGGGAGGGGCGTCAGGCGGCGCGGAGGACCCGCAGCGGCGGCCCGCGGTGCCGGAGGATCGAGAGGACCGCGTCGAGGGATCGGGGTGCCCGCGGCTCGGGGGTGCCCGTCATCGAGACGCCGGGTGCCGACGGGAGCGCGACCGCGGACGCGCGGGCGACGATCCGTACGACGACGCGCTGGAGGCCTGCTCCCAGCGTCCAGAAGAGGCGCTCGCCGTACCGGAACGCCGAGATCGTGAAGGCAGCCGCAGCGAGGTGGGCGACGAGCATGAGCGGAGCGTGAGTCGCGTGTCCGCCTCCGCCGGCGATCAGTTCGATGGTCGACCCGTCGTGGAAGTGCGCGCCGGTGCCCGTCGTCCCGACCACGCTCACCTCCCCACCGCTGCCCGTGATGAGGAAGAGGCCGTGGTACGCGATCTGGCTGAGGAGCACGGAGAGCGTCAGCCGGGGAAGGGACAGACGGCGCCCCGACAGGAGGACGCAGACGACGACGGCGAACGCCGCGGCGAGGGCCAGCACGGCAGGAGCGGGGGTCTCGGCGCCCGCGAGCGTATGGGAGGCGGCGGCCGTGGCGGTCGCGGCGAGAGCGGCGGCGACGCCGCGAGCCACTCGTGCACCTCGGGTCTGCACTCGCCCGTCCTCTCGTCGTCGCGTCGACGCGTGCGCGCGACGTCTCCAGGGTAATCGACGCGGCGGAGCAGCTCCCCGCCGTCCCGGTTCCCTGCCGTTACGAAGCCGTTACCTAGATCACCGAAAGAAATCCAAACCCCCGCAGGGAGGGCTCCGAACACATGTCAACGGCCGCGAAACGGTCCACACAGAACAGGTCCTCCGCATCACGTGGGGGCCGTCTCACGAAGGAGTAATCCCATGCGATCCACCAAGCGTTCCGCCCTCGCCGCATTCGCCCTGCTGGGCACCGCCGCCCTCGGCCTCACCGCCTGCTCGAGCGGAAGCGGCTCGACCACCGCCGCCAGCGACGCGGCGACCGAGATGTCGACCCCGATGGCCACCTCGTCGGCTTCCGCCTCCTCGACCCCCATGGCGACCATGGACCCGGCCGCGAACCTCGTCGGTCCCGGCTGTGCCGCCTACGCCGAGCAGGTCCCGGACGGCGCCGGCTCGGTCGAGGGCATGTCGCTCGACCCCGTCGCGACCGCCGCGTCGAACAACCCGCTGCTCACCACCCTGACCGCTGCGGTCTCCGGTGGCCTCAACCCCGACGTCAACCTCGTCGACACGCTGAACAGCGGCGAGTTCACCGTCTTCGCCCCGGTCGACGACGCGTTCGCCAAGCTCGATGCCGCGACCGTCGACTCCCTCAAGACCCCCGAGGGCGCCGCCACGCTGTCCTCGATCCTGACCTACCACGTCGTCCCCGGCCAGATCGCCCCTGACGCGATCGCCGGCGACCACGCCACCGTCCAGGGTGGCAACCTCACCGTCACCGGTTCCGGCGACGACCTGAAGGTCAACGACGCGTCCGTCATCTGCGGTGGCGTCCAGACCGCCAACGCGACCGTCTACCTCATCGACACCGTGCTGACCCCCCCGGCCAGCTAATTCCCCTCACCGGCTCCGGCCGGTGAACACGCCGAAGGGCGGGCACCTCGCGGTGTCCGCCCTTCGGCGTTCGTGCGTGCAGAAGCCCTCCGCGAAGCCGGGCACCGCAGAGTCGTCCGGCACAGAGCCGTCCAGCAGAGTCGTCCAGCACAGAGCCGCGCAACGCAGCGCCGCCCCACGGGAAGCCGCACAGCGCAAAGCCCTGCGCAGCGCGGAGTCGGAGGGTCATCACGACTCGGCACTCGCCGTCATGACGCACCACAGCACCCACCACGAACGCCACGAGGCGCGGACCCCGATGCAGGGGGTCCGCGCCTCGTCGTCGTGCGGTCGGCGGCTACTCGGCCGGGGCGCTGATCTCGCGCAGGACGCGGTCGCCGGGGCGGGCCTCGATCATCTCGGCCTCGATCTCGGCACGGTCGAGCAGCTCCTCCATGCGGCGGCGGCGGTTGCGCGTGATGAGCGTCACGACCGTGCCCGTCTTGCCCGCGCGGCCGGTGCGGCCGGAGCGGTGGAGGTACGTCTTGTACTCGTCGGGAGCGTCGGCCTGGATCACCAGGTCGATGTCGTCGACGTGGATGCCGCGCGCGGCCACGTCGGTCGCGACCAGCACGTCGACGCGTCCGCTGGTGAGCAGTGCGAGGTTGCGGGTGCGGCGCGACTGGTTGAGGTCGCCGTGGAGGCTCGTTGCGGGGATGTCCGCGTGGTCGAGCTGCTCCGCGAGCTGCTCCGCGAACGCGCGGGTCCGGGCGAAGATCAGCGTCTTGCCCTGGCGGGCGGCGAGCTGCTCGATGATCTCGGCCTTGTCGCGGTGCTCGATCAGGAGCACGCGGTGGTCGATGGTCGAGGACGCCTGGTCCTCGCCGGCGACCTCGTGGACGCTCGGCTCGACCAGGAACTCGTCGACGAGCGTCGCGACGCCCTTGTCGAGCGTGGCCGAGAACAGCAGCCGCTGGCCGCCGTCGGCGGTCTGGCGGAGGATGCGCTGCACGGGCTCGAGGAAGCCGAGGTCGCACATGTGGTCGGCCTCGTCGAGCACCGTGATGGTGATGTTCGAGAGGTCGAGTCGGCCCTGCTCGACGAGGTCCTCGAGGCGGCCCGGCGTCGCGATGACGATGTCGACTCCGCGCTGGAGGGCTCCGACCTGCTTGTACTGGGGGACGCCGCCGTAGATGGTCGTCGTGAACAGGCCGACGGAGCGGGCGATCGGCTGGATGGTCCGGTCGATCTGCATGGCGAGCTCGCGGGTCGGCGCGAGGATGAGCGCGCGCGGAGCGCGGCCCGGCTTGCGGCCCTTCGCTCCATTGTTCTCCATCAGCCGCTCGACGACGGGGGCGCCGAAGGCGATGGTCTTGCCGGAGCCGGTCTTGCCGCGTCCGAGGACGTCCTTGCCGGCGAGCACCTCGGGGATGGTCGCGGCCTGGATCGGGAACGGCGCGGCCGCTCCGAGCTCGGTCAGCATCCGGACGATGTTCCCGCCCAGGCCGAGGTCGCCGAAGGTGACGCCCTCGACGTCGACGGCGAGCGTGGCCGTCGCCTCGAGGCGCTCGAGCACGACGTCGTCGGCCTGGTGCGGCGCACGGGCGTCGCGGCTGGGGTAGAAGTCCGAGCCGGAGTCGCGGCGCGAGGGCCGGGAGTCGCGGTCGAACGAGCGTGTCGGGCGGTCGCCGCGGTCGTGGCCGCGCGAGGGACGCGCGTCCCGGTCGAAGGAGCGGGCCGGGCGGTCGCTGCGGTCGAACGAGCGGGCGGGACGCTCAGTGCGGTCGTAGCCGCGCGAGGGGCGCTCGTCGCGGTCGCCGGTGCGGGCGGGCCGGTCGTCGCGTCCGTAGGAGCGGGCCGGACGGTCATCGCGGTCGTTCGAGCGGGCCGGACGGTCATCGCGGTCGTTCGAGCGGGCCGGACGCGCATCGCGGTCGAAGGAACGGGCCGGACGGTCGCTCCGGTCGAAGGAACGCGCCGGACGCTCATCGCGCCCGTAGGAACGCGCCGGACGATCGTCGCGATCGTTCGAGCGGGCCGGACGCGCGTCACGGTCGAAGGAACGGGCCGGACGGTCGCTCCGGTCGAAGGAACGCGCAGGACGCTCGTCGCGCCCGTAGGAGCGGGCCGGACGGTCGTCGCGGTCGTTCGAGCGGGCAGGACGCGCATCGCGGTCGAAGGAACGGGCCGGACGGTCGCTCCGGTCGAAGGAACGCGCCGGACGCTCATCGCGCCCGTAGGAACGGGCCGGACGCTCGTCACGGTCGTTCGAGCGCGCCGGACGCGCGTCGCGGTCGTAGCCGCGCGAGGGCCGCTCGTCGCGGTCGTTCCCGCGGGCGGGCCGATCGGCGCGCTCGGTGGCCCGCTCGGCGCGCTCGTCGGCGTTCCAGCGCGCCTTCTTGGGGGCGTTCTCGTCGACGGCGCGGAAGCCGCGGTGGCCCTCGCTGCGCGAGCCCGGCTTGGCGCCGGGGAAGCGCGAGCGGCCGCCGAGCTGGGACTTGCCGCTCGAGGCGCCGAAGCGGTTGGGCTCGAAGTTCTTGGCCGGACGTCCGCCGGCGGGCTTCTTGTTCTTGGGCATGGCAGTTCTTCCTGGGTTCAGGTCGTGCGCGAGGAGGCGACGCCGGAGGAGCCCCGTCGTGAGGGGCGTCCGTGCGCTGGACTGCTGCGGGGCAGCAGGGGGAGAACCCGGGCGAGTCATTGACCGGGGCCGATTCACACATGTGATTCGTCTCACGACGACTGTCGGAGACTCGGCCCACTTGACTAACAAACCCATCCGCACGAGAACGCGCGGTGTCAAGAGCCGACCGAGCGAGTCTACACGCGGCCCCGGACCCTGGCTAGGGCGGGGAGACGTGCGGCCAGGAGCCGCTCAGTTCGGTAGCCGCGAAGCCTAGGAGCCGCGAAGCCCGGGGGCCGCGCACCTCCGCAACCGGTCCCCCGCGGAGTCGCCCCGCATACAGCCCCCCGGCCCCGAGCCGCAGCACGATCGACGCGCGAGCCCGTTTGCACCTACCGCCCGTCCGCTACTGCGACGCCCGCCGAGCCCGGTACGCGGCCACGTTCGCGCGATTGCCGCAGTTGCCCGTGTCGCAGTAGCGCTTCGAGCGGTTGCGGGAGAAGTCCACGAGCACCGCCTCGCAGTCCTCCGCCGCGCAGACGCGGATCCGCTCGCGCTCGTCGCCGCGGATCACGTCGACGAACGCCATGGCGGCCTCGACCAGGATGCGCGTGGCGAGCGGGCTCTCGTCGCGCGTCGCGTGGAGGTGCCAGCCGTAGGGTCCGTGCCGGACCAGCTGCGGGAGCGCGCGGCCGGAGTCGAGCATCCCGTTGACGACGGGGACGAGGTCCTCCTCGGCCCGCGTGAGCCAGAGGGTGCGGAGGGAGGAGCGGATCGCCCGCACGGCCTCCAGCTCCTCGGCCGATCCGTCGCGGCTGCCCGTGTACCGGTTCTCGAGGAGGAAGTCGTCCAGCTGCTCGATCGTCGCCATCTCGTCCTCGCCGGACGGCGACAGCTCGGGGAGCGTGTTGACGAGGGTGGCGGTGGAGGTGAGCGACGCCTCGACGTCATAGGCGAACACCATGTTGACTCCTGACAGTGCGGCTCAGTAGTGTGCGATCAGCTCGCTGTCACGAGTGTAATCCTTTTGACTCCTGAAGGAGCCGGCCATGACCGCCGAGAGCACCGCCGCCGTCACCCTCCCCGCCGCGAGCGCGCCCGCGCCTGCACGGCGCCTCGGCTCCGGCCTCGTCGCGGCGCTGGCCGCGTCGGCGGCGTTCGGTCTGGGCGGGCCGTTCGTGAAGCCGCTCCTCGAGGCGGGCTGGACGCCGGCGTCCGCGGTCCTCTGGCGGGCGGGCGGCGCGGCCCTGATCCTCGCGATCCCGGCGATCCTGTCCCTCCGCGGCCGCTGGCCCGTGCTCCGCCGCAACCTCGGCACGATCGCCCTCTACGGAGTCTTCGCCGTGATCGCCGCGCAGCTCTGCTTCTACAGCGCGATCGAGCACATGTCGGTCGGCGTCGCCCTGCTGATCGAATACCTCGCGCCGGTGTTCCTCGTCCTCTTCGCCTGGGCCCGCACGCGCCGGCACCCCGGCCGCTTCACCCTCGCCGGCTCCGCGCTCGCGCTCGGCGGCCTGGTGCTCGTGCTCGACCTGTCCGGCGAGTCGACCCCCGAGCTGGTCGGCATCGCCTGGGCGCTGACCGCCTCGCTCGGCCTGTGCGTCTACTACGTCATCGCCGGCCGGGTGGATCCGGAGCTGCCGCCGATCGCGCTCACGGCAGGGGCGATGACGGTCGGCGCCGCGATCCTGCTGGCACTCGGGGCGCTCGGCGTCACACCGCTGCGCGCGACGTTCGGAGAGGTGGTGTTCGTCGGAGCGGAGGTCAGCTGGCTCCTTCCCGCGGGCGTGATCCTCGGCATGTCGACGGTGCTGGCGTATCTGCTCGGGATCGAGGGCGGACGCCGTCTCGGCACGCGGATCGCCTCCTTCGTCGGGCTGACGGAGGTGCTGTTCTCGATCGCGGCCGCGTGGCTGATCCTCGGCGAGCTGCCCGCGCCGATCCAGTTCGGCGGCGGCGCGCTGATCCTCGCGGGGGTCGTCCTGGTCCGGCTGCAGCGCGAGCCCGGCACCCCCTGATCGCGGGGGTGCCGCATCCGGGGCGCCGGGCACCCCGTACGCTGATCGCACTCATGCGCGAGCCCACCCGATCCCCGCGACGCGTCGCCGCGGTCCTGGCCGCCCTCGCACTCCTCCTCTCGGGCTGCGCGAGCACCACTCCCGTCTCGGAGCCTGTGGCGCAGGCGCTCGGAGCGGCACCCGCACCCGACTGGTCCGGCGTGAGCGTGACGTCCGACGTCGTCTACGACGCGAGCACCGGGCAGAGCGTCGACGTCTGCTCCTCCCCTGCCCCGTCGGCGGAGCCGCGGCCCGCCGTCCTCGTCGTGCACGGCGGCAGCTGGGCCCGTGGAGGCAAGGCCGACGCGAACTGGCGTCCGATCTGCCAGTGGCTCGGATCGGAGGGGTTCGTCGCCGTCTCGGTCGACTACCGCCTCGCGCCCGCCGCCGTGTTCCCCGCGCAGCTCGACGACGTGACGGCCGCCCTCGACTGGCTGCTCGAGCCGGAGCAGACCGCGCGCTTCGGCATCGATCCGGAGCGGGTGGCGGCCTTCGGCGGCTCGGCCGGCGGCAACCTCGCCTCTCTGCTCGGCACGCTGCCGGCGACCTCGTCGCGCCTGGCCGCCGTGGTCGACCTGAGCGGCCCCTCCGATCTCAGCGCCGCCGGCCTCGCCGACGACGACCCGGTTGTCGGAGTCGCGGCCGCCGTGCGCAGCTACCTCGACTGCGCGGACCTCGCCTCCTGCCCCGCTGCGACCGCCGCCTCGCCCCTCGCGCAGGTGGACGGCTCCGAGCCGCCGTTCCTCATCGCGCACGCGGCGCACGAACGGGTCGCGCTCAGCCAGTCGACCCGCTTCGCCGAGGCGCTGCGCGGAGCGGGCTCGAGGGTCGACCTCCTCGTCCTCCCCGGCTCGCTGCACTCGATCGCGCTGCTCGACGACGCTCTGCGCGCTCGGGTCGTCGAGTTCCTCCGCGCCCACCTGGGCTCGTGAGCGGAGTCGTCGTCCGCCTCGAGGACGCAGCCGGAGCGGAGGGCCTCCTCGCCGCGGTCCCGCCCCCGCACGCCCGCGTCCTGATCGCCCGGATCGATGGGGCGGCGGCGGGCGCCCTGGTGCTCGCTCCCGGCCCGGACGACTTCGCCGAGGTGCTGGAGCTGGTGGTCGCCTCCGTCCACCGACGCACGGGAGTCGCCCGACGGCTCGTCGCGGCGGCGGAGTCGTGGGCGCGGGTGCAGCGGATCCGCACGCTGCGCCTGGCCGCCGCTGCGGAACTCGCCCCGGCGGCCGGGGCGCTCGGCTTCACGGCGATCGACGCCTTCGGAGCCCATGTCGGCGACAACGCGGTGCTCTGCTTCGCGCGTCCGGTCTGAGCAGCGCCCGATCCGAGGCGAACCGGGTCCGAGGAGCCCGGCCCGAGGCCCGCCCGGTCGGAGGCCGACACGGCAGGACGCCCGGCGCCATCCGTGTGCCGCTCCCGAGAGGCGGCCCCGCCCTCGTCCGGCGCGCACCCCCGCCGTCAGTCGATCGAGCAGCCCGGCTCGTCCGACAGCGCCCGCTCGATCCGGGCGCGGTGCTCGTCCGACATCGGCGGCAGCGCGTCGGGCGCGAACCAGCCGACCTCGGTCGACTCGTCGTCCGCGACGTGGGCCTCCCCCGAGATCCAGCGGCAGCGCACCACGTGGTCGAGGTACTGCGAGCGGTCCCCGTTGGGGTACTGCATCGGCGGGAGGGTGTGCACCTGCACGAGGCGCTCCACCTCGATCTCGACGCCCGCCTCCTCCTGCGCCTCGCGGCGGGCGGTGCCGGCAACGGTCTCGCCCGGGTCGATGATCCCGGTGACGGCCGTCCAGGCGCCGGTGTCGGCGCGCCGGACGAGCAGGACCTCGAGCGCCGGCTCCTGGCGGAGGATCACCGCGGTCACGCCGGTGAGCCAGAGCAGCTCGGTCCCGATCCGCTCGCGCAGCCGCAGCACGAACTCGGGAGTCGCCATCAGTGCGCTTCGGGTCGGAAGTCGA
Organism: Rathayibacter sp. AY2B7; assembly: GCF_002931635.1. Lineage (NCBI taxonomy): Bacteria > Bacillati > Actinomycetota > Actinomycetes > Micrococcales > Microbacteriaceae > Rathayibacter > Rathayibacter sp. AY2B7. The sequence continues at coordinate 26,772 of NZ_PSUC01000020.1, forward strand.
ACGCGACGATGCCGGCCGTGTCGACGAACGGCCCGACGAACTCCTTGAACGCGTCGTGCGCGGGATCCCAGTGCGCGGGGTCCTCGACGGCCGGCCGGCCCAGGTAGTAGTGCAGGTCGCCCTCGGACGAGAAGGTCAGCAGGAACGCGCGGTCGAAGCCCTCGCCCGCGCCCTCGATGCTCAGCTGCGGCCCGGTCTCGATCGACTCGATGTAGCGCCGTCCGTCGCGGACGCACTCGTCGGCCAGGGCGAGGAAGCGGCGGGTGACCTCGTCCGCCTCGGCGACCAGCGCCGTCGGGCGGAAGCGGATCAGCACGAGGTGCCGGAGCGTGCCCGGGCGGAAGTCGCGGGCGACGAAGCGCTCCGGACCGATCTCGTCGAGGACCGCGGTGGCGCGCTCCGGGCCGCTGCGCCAGCGCGAGCCGACCGTCTCGGCCGCATCCCTGATGTCCGTCATGCCGACGCCTTCCCGGCGCGGGCGGCACGCCGCCGCTCACGATACCCCTCGACCAGGTTGTAGACGACGGGCAGGACCACGAGGGTCAGCACCGTCGAGGACACCAGGCCGCCGATCACGACGATCGCCAGCGGCTGCGAGATGAAGCCGCCGTGGCCCGTGATCCCCAGCGCCATCGGCAGCAGGGCGAAGATCGTCGCGAGGGCGGTCATCAGGATGGGCCGGAGCCGCCGCTCGGTGCCGTGCAGCAGCGCCTCCCGCACCGGCATCCCGCGGTCCCGGTACTGGTTCACCAGGTCCACGAGCACGATCGCGTTCGTGACGACGATGCCGATCAGCATCAGCACGCCGATCAGGGACGGCACGCCCAGCGGCACGCCGGTGATCACCTGCAGGAGGATCGCGCCGGTCGCCGCGAACGGCACGGACACGAGCAGGAGCAGCGGCTGCAGGAGCGAGCGGAACGTCGCCACCATCACGACGTAGACGATCAGGATCGCGACGAGCAGTGCGATGCCCAGCTGCGAGAACGCGTCGGCCTGGTCGGCGGTCACTCCGCCGAGGGAGGCGTCGACACCGGCCGGAAGCGCCGTCGCGTCGATCGCGTTCTGCACGGCGACGTTGGCCGAGGCGAGGTCGTCGCCCTCCGGGGTGACGGTGATGGTCGCGGTGCGCTGGCCACGCTCGGTGGTGATGCTCGCCGGACCGTCCGTCTGCTCGACCGCCGCGAGGGTGGAGAGCGCGACGGTGCCGGTGAGGGTCGGCACCTCGAGGTTCCGCAGCTCGTCCACGGTGGCCGGCGGCTGCCCGTCGGCCAGGTAGATCGAGAGGGTGCGGTCATCGATCACGACGCTGCCGACCTGGCTGGGCTGGAGCGCCTGGCTGACGATCGTGCCCACGGCGACCTCGCTGAGACCCGCCCGGGCCGCGGCGTCGCGGTCGACCCGCACCGCGATGTAGGGCAGCGAGGAGGAGAGGTTGCTCTCGGCCTGGCTGATCCCGTCGGTCCCGCGCAGGGCCTCGAGGAGCTGGTCGCTCGCGCTCTGGAGGTCGCTCTGCGAGGCGGTCAAGAGGTCGACCTCGATGTCCGAGGAGGCGCCGAAGCCGGAGGAGGCGGCGACGCTGATGTCCTCGGCCGAGGCGACGCCCGACAGCGCGTCGCGGACGTCCGCCTGCACGGCCTCCTGGTCGGCCGACTCGTCGGTGGTGACGGAGTAGCGGATCGAGGTGCCGCCGCCTCCTCCCCCGCCGAACGCGCTCTGCAGACCGCCGGAGGAGCCGACGGTGAGCTGGACGGTCTCGACGCCGCCGACGCCGAGGATCGCCGTGCTCGCCTGCTGCGCCGTCGCGTCCTGCGCGTCGAGGCTCTGGCCGACGGGGACCGTCTGGGTGACGGTGAAGGTGTCCTGCCCGCTGGAGCCGAGGAAGTTCGTCTTCATCAGCGGGTACAGCGCACCGGTCCCGACGAGCACGAGCAGCGCCAGGAGGACGGTGACGACCGAGTGCTTCAGCGTCCAGTGGATGATCGGGCCGTAGACCGACTGCAGCCCGCGCGCCCGCCGGGGAGCGGCGTGGGCGCCGTGGTGCGGGGCCTCCTCGACCGGCGCAGCGGTGTCGGCCGGGACGCCCGAGGCGGGTGTCCCTCCGGCCGCCGCGCGCTCCTCCGCGAGCGCCGCCTGCGCGGCCTGGCGCACCGCCGGCCGCTTCGAGGGGCGGAGGAACCAGTAGGCGAGCACCGGCACGATCGTCAGCGCCACCACGAGGGAGGCGAGCAGGGCGATCGACACGGTCAGCGCGAAGGGCCGGAACAGCTCGCCCGTGGTGCCGCCGACGAACGAGATCGGCAGGAACACCGCGACCGTGGTGATCGTGGAGGCGGTGATCGCGCCGGCGACCTCGCGGACGGCGACGGCGATGGTCCGGGCCCGGTCCTCACCCGCGTCGAGGTGCCGCTTGATGTTCTCGATCACGACGATGGAGTCGTCGACCACACGGCCGATCGCGATGGTGAGCGCGCCGAGGGTGAGGATGTTGAGGGTGTAGCCGGCCGTCTGCAGGCCGATGAAGGTGATCAGCACCGAGGTCGGGATCGAGATGGCCGTGACCAGGGTCGAGCGCACCGAGAGCAGGAACAGCAGGATCACCAGCACGGCGAAGACGAGGCCGAGCGCCCCCTCCTGCGCGAGCGACGCGATCGACTCCTGGATGTAGGGCGCCTGGTCGAAGACCGGGGTGAAGGCGGCGTTGTCGCCGATCGACTCCTCGAGGTCCGGGAGCAGCGCGGCCACGCCGGTCGACACGTCGACGGTGTTCGCTGCGGGGAGCTTGGTGATCGAGAGGGTCAGGGCGGGCTGGCCGTTGACGCGCGAGATCGAGGTGACGGGGGCGTCGGTGACGGCGACCGTCGCGACGGAGCCGAGGGTGGTGACCGTCGGCTCCGCGGTCACGGCCGCGCCTCCCGCCGCTGCTCCGGCGTCGGAGCCGCCGGCGGAAGCCCCGGCACCCGCGGAGGCACCCGCGCCCGCTGACGCACCGGCGCCGCCCGCACCCGCGGAGGCGCCTGCGGACGGCAGCAGCGGCAGCGCCGCGATCGCGTCGGTCGAGTCGAGCTTGACGCCCGACTGCACCGAGAAGGTCGACCCGTCCTGGGTGATCTGTCCGCCCGCGACGAGCACGCCGTTCTGCTGCAGGGCCGAGCGGATGTCGCCGGTCGAGAGGCCGGCCGCGGCGAGCGCCGCGTCGTCGGGAGTGATCGTGACGCGCTGGGCGGTCTCGCCGACGAGCGCCGCCTCGCGCACGCCCTCGACCTTCTCCAGGTCCGGGATGACCGTGGTGCGCAGGCGCTCGGCCAGCGCGTCCGCGTCGCCGTCGCTCGACACGGCGAGCTGCAGCACCGGCAGGTCGTCGAGGGAGCCGGTGACCACCTGCGGGTCGACGCCGTCCGGGAGCGTGCTCTTGATCCGGTTGATCGCCTGCAGGATCTTCTGCTCGGCGGTGGCGAGGTCGGTGCCGTAGGTGAAGGACGCCGAGATGAGGGAGGAGTCCGTGGAGGACGTCGCGCTGGTCGTCTCGAGCCCCGGCACCCCCTGGATGGCGGTCTCGATCGGCGTCGAGACGTCGTCGTTGACCACCTCCGGAGCGGCGCCCGGATAGGACGTGACGACGGCGAGCTGCGGGAAGGAGATCGACGGCGCGAGCTCCTGCTTGAGCCCGGTCAGGGCGACTCCGCCGAAGACGGCGATGACGACGGTGACGAGCGCGATGAGCGCCCGGTTCTTCATGCTGAGGACCGCGAGGAGATGCACCCTCCGAGTCTTCCATCAGCCGACTGAGTGTTGGGAGGGACGCGGCGTTCCGGGGCGCGCGACGGGGCGACCCGCGCCACCGGCCGGCCCCGGACGCCCTCAGCCCAGGCGGACCTCAGCCGTCGACGACCCGACGGGGAGGCCCACTGCAGCGCCCGCCCCCGCGCTCGAGAGCGCGAAGTCCCCGGCGAAGGCCCGGACGCCGACGCGCCCCTCGGCGTCCGTCCGGAGCACCGTCGGCTCGAGCCACCAGTCCCCGCGGATCCGCGAGCGCAGCGCCTCGTAGGCCGGCTTCGGGCTCCCGTCGCGGCGGAGGAACCCGCCCGGCGCTCCGAGCCAGGCGCCGGCGTCGTCGAAGCCCCAGTAGGTGATCGCCTCGACCGCCGGATGCGCGACCAGCGTCTCGTAGTGCCGCACCATCTCGTCCGCCTGCCGCGCCTCCCCCTCCGGAGTGGTCGGCCAGTCCTCGACCACGTGGTCGTTGAGGTCCTCGATCTCGGCGGGCATCAGCTCGCCCGAGACGAGGGTGGTCTCGGTCCAGTGCAGCGGCAGGCCGAAGCGCGCGAACCTGTCGCAGATCGCCGTGATCTGCTCCTCCCCGCGGAACCCCTGGTGCATGTGCGACTGCAGGCCGATCGCATCGGGCCGGATCCCGGCCTCGAGCACGTCCTCGATCAGCCGCTCGTACTCGGGCCCGAGGTCGAAGTCGTTCAGCACGAGCACCGGTCCGGTGCCGAGGCTGCGCGCCTCCGAGAAGGCCAGCTCGACCATGCCGACGCGTCCCTTCTCGCGGGCGAGGCGGGTGACGGCGTTCGTCACGCCGTCCGGCTCGTTGGCGAAGCGCGGCATGATGACGACCTCGTTGATCGCGTCCCAGGTGTCGATCAGCCCGGCGAAGGCGCCCACCTCCCGGCGGATGCGCGCGCGGAGGAGCTGCTCGGCCTCGTCCAGCGGCAGCGCGTCGAGCCACTCCGGCTTCACGTAGTGCCAGACCAGCGGGTGCCCCTTGAGCCGGACGCCGTCCGCGGCGAGCGCGCGCGCCTCGGCGAGCACCTCCTCCGTCGCGGTGCGGCCGCGCTCCGGCTCGAAGCGGCCCCAGTAGACGGGGAGGGTCGCCGTGTCGAACAGGTCGAGCCAGAGCCGGCGCTCCTCGGCGCGGGCGGGGTCGGTGCTCGGAGGGGTGCAGCCGAAGGCGAAGGCGTGGCGGCGCTGCTCGACCGTCACGTCGGCGTGGGCGAGCGGAGCGCCGTCGGCACCGAGGACGGTGACGAGGGCGTCGGCGAGACGGGGGCTGAAGTCGGTCATGCGGGGCCTCTCAGGCGGGGTGGCGCTCGTCGAGCGCCGTGTACTCGGATCGGGTGAGCGGGAGGACCGCTCCGTGCTTGGTGTCCTCGGGCAGGTCGAACTCCTCCGCGAGCTCCCAGTGGCCCGAGGCCGGGTCGGTGCTCGTGTAGGCGCGGTAGCCGTAGGGGCGGAGGGCGTACTGGTCGACCCAGAGCGACCAGCGCTCCTCGCGGTGGTGCCGGAAGACCAGCGGCCCCTCGATGCTCGGGCCGAGCTCCTGCCCGATCCCCCGGGCGACGGTGGTGAAGTCGTCCGCGAGGAGGGAGGAGCCGACCTGCTGGAACACCTGCATCGTGTCGGGGGCGTCGTCGTGCTGCTTGGCGAAGCGGTGGACGGCCGTGCCCTCGATCAGCAGCGTCATGTCGATCACTCCGCCGGGCAGCCGCAGGTAGGTCTCGGGCTCGGCGAACGTGCGGAAGTCGCGCGTGCGGGAGATCAGGATGCGGCTGTCGCCCGTCTCGCCGGTGGCGGGGTCGCCGTCCTCGGCCAGGCCGGAGGACCAGTGCACGAGGAAGTCGCCCGAGACCGGGTCGTAGACCGACTCCGGCGCCCAGGCCATGCCCGCGCCCTCGGGAGCGACGGCGACCGCGCGCGGCTCGGACCACTCGAGGAGGTCCGGGGAGTCCCAGACCACGAGGTCGCGGCTCCCCCGGTGCCGGTAGAGGTCCCAGTCCGGGCCCTCGGGCCGCCAGACGCGGAGGTCGGTGGCGACGAGGTGGAAGCCCCGCGGCCCGCGGACGATGTGGGGGTCGCGGACGCCGCCCGTGCCGCCGGTCCACTCCAGCACCGGCCCGAGCGCTCGCCAGCGCAGCGGATCGTCGCCCCGGCTGAGCGAGAGGAAGATCTTCTCGCTGCGGCCGGTCCGGTCCTCCACGAAGTGGACCAGCAGGTAGCCGTACCCGTCGCTCATGAGAGAACGATCTCACACGCCCGGCGGGCACTCCACCTCAGACCACGTCGGCGAGGTACCCCGGGTCGGCCGCCGGGTGCCGGGCGACCTGCGCCCACGCCGTCGCGAGCGCCTCCACGGCCCGGTCGGTCGCCTCGGGCGAGTAGCCGATCGGGATGCGGAGGAACCGCTCGAAGGCGCCGTCGATCCCGAAGCGCGGGCCCGCGGTGATCAGCAGGCCCGCCGTCCGGGCGGCGAGCGCCAGCTGCGAGCTCGCCGGCCGGCCCAGGCCCACCCAGGTGGAGAGGCCGCCCGATACCCGCGGCACGCTCCACTCCGGGATCGCGCGCGCCAGGGCCGCCTCGAGGTGGTCGCGGCCGGCGCGCAGCTGCGAGCGCCGCAGCTCCAGCACGCCGTCCATCCGGCCGAGCATGTCCGCGACCAGGAGCTGCTCCAGGATCGGCGTGCCGAGGTCGCTCGCCGAGCGCGCCAGCGCCAGCTTGCGGATCACCGCCCGCTCGGCGCGGATCCAGCCGATCCGGATGCCGCCCCACAGCGTCTTGCCGACGGAGCCGATCGAGAGCACCGTCCCCTCGGGCCCGTAGGCGGCGAACGGCAGCGGCGACATCCGCCGGTCGATGTCGAGCTCGGCCGTCGTCTCGTCGGCGATGATCAGGGTCCCCTGCCGGGCCGCGGCGGCGATCGCCCGCTCCCGCAGCTCGGGGGCCATGGAGCGGCCGGTCGGGTTGTGGAAGTCGGGCATCAGGTAGGCCAGGCTCGGGCTCGTACCGCGCAGCGCGGCGATCAGGCCCTCTCCGTCCCAGCCGTCCGCCCCGTCGACGTTCACCGGCACGAGCCGCGCGCCGGCCAGCCGGAGGGCCTCGTAGGCGTGCGGGTAGGTCGGGGCCTCGATCAGCGCCCGGTCGCCCCGCGCGAGCAGGGTGCGGGCGACGAGCGCGATCGCGTGCTGCGCGCCGATGGTCACCATGATCTGGCCGGGCTCGGTGCGCAGACCCCGCGCGGTGTAGCGCTCGGCGATCGCGCGGCGCAGCACCGGCAGGCCGACGGTGTCGTAGGAGCCGGAGTCGAAGTGCTCGGGGGCCGCCTGCGCCGCGCGGGTGTACGCCTCGGCCAGCTCGGGGACGGCGGGCAGGGCCGCCTTGGTGAAGTCGAGGAAGTCCGGCGCGAGCGAGGGCACCGCGTGCACGGCCGCTCCCGGCAGGCGGGTGACGCTGCCGGAGCCGCGCACGCTGACGAGGTAGCCGCTGTCGCGCAGCTCGCGGTACGCGGCGGCCACGGTCGTGCGGCTGACGCCGAGGCGGGCCGAGAGCTCGCGCTCGGCGGGCAGGCGGCTGCCCGCAGGGATGCGGCCGTCGATCCCGAGGAGGCGGATCCGATCGGCCAGCGCGAGGTAGGCGGGCCGGGTGCCGCGCTGCTCGCGCCAGTCGCCGAGGAGGGTCTGCAGGGCGCGCGCGCCGAAGTGGACATCAGCCATGCGTCCAAGGTAGCCGGATTGGACCGCGCGAAGAAGGCCAATGTCGCGCTGTGATGAATCCATGACCCTCACCGCTCCCGTTGCCGCCGCCGCTCCCCCAGCGGGCCAGTGGCGCCTCCGACCCGTGCCGCGCCTGCTGGTGGGCCTGATCCTCTACGGATTCGCCGACGCGATGATGATCCGCGCGGCGATCGGCGTGGACCCGTGGACCGTCTTCGCCCAGGGGGTCGCGCACCAGACCGGGCTCGGGATCGGACTGCTCACGAACGTGATCGGCCTGCTCGTCCTGCTGCTGTGGATCCCCCTCCGACAGCGGCCCGGCCTCGGCACCGTGCTGAACGTGCTCGTGGTCGGCACGATGATCGATGTCGGGCTGCGCGTGCTGGCGACGCCGGACGAGTGGTGGGCCCGCGGCCTGCTCTTCGCCGGAGGCCTCGTGCTTCTGGCGGTCGCGAGCGGGATCTACATCGGCGCCCACCTCGGTCCGGGGCCCCGCGACGGACTGATGCTGGGCCTGCACACCCGCACGGGCCTGCCGATCTGGGTGGCGCGCTCGGGCGTCGAGCTCACGGTGCTGCTCATCGGCTGGGCCCTCGGCGGCGACGCCGGCCTCGGCACCCTCCTCTTCGCGGTGCTGATCGGGCCGCTCTGCTCGGTGACCCTGCCTCTGCTCGGGGTGCGGAGGCACTGACCCGCGTACGACGAAGGCCCCGCCTCCCGGACCGGTTCCGGGAGGCGGGGCCTTCGCGATCGGATCGGCTAGCGCTTGGCCGCGATCTCCGCACGCATCCGCGACGCCTCGTCGGAGTCCTGGATCGAGGCGATCCCCTCGGTGATCGAGGTGCCCGACGCGGGGGCCTCGTGCTCGTCCGCTCCGAGCGTGGTCTCGTCGAAGGGCGAGCGCCCGCCGAGGACCTCGCGGACCTGCACCATGTCGATCTGCTTGGTCCAGGTGCCCACGAGAAGGGTGGCGACCGCGTTGCCGGTGAAGTTGGTGACCGCGCGGGCCTCGGACATGAAGCGGTCGATGCCGACGATCACGCCGACGCCGTTGACCAGGTCGGGACGGAAGGACTGGAGGCCGCCGGCCAGCGTGGCCAGGCCCGCTCCGGTGACGCCCGCGGCGCCCTTCGAGGCGATCATCATGAAGAGGAGGAGGCCGATCTGCTCCGGGATCGACATCGGCGCTCCGGTGGCCGAGGCGATGAACAGCGACGCCATCGTGAGGTAGATCGCCGTGCCGTCGAGGTTGAAGGAGTAGCCGGTGGGCACGGTGATGCCGACGACGGGCTTGGAGACGCCGAGGTGCTCCATCTTCGCGATCAGGCGGGGCAGCGCCGCCTCCGAGGAGGAGGTGCCGACGATCAGCAGGTACTCGCGGGCCAGGTACTTCATCAGCGAGAAGATGCTGACGCCGGTCACCAGGCGCAGCAGCAGGCCGAGGACGACGACCACGAAGATCGCGCAGGTGATGTAGAAGCCGATCATCAGGGTGGCGAGAGCGACGACCGCTCCCCAGCCGGTCTTGCCGACGACCGCGGCGATGGCGCCGAACGCGCCGATCGGGGCGACCCAGAGCACCATCGAGAGGATGCGGAAGACCAGGACCTGGAGCTGCTTGATCGCTCCGAGGATCGGCTGGCCCTTGGCGCCCATCTTCTGCAGCGCGAAGCCGACGAGCAGCGCGACGAAGAGGGTCTGCAGGATGCTGCCGTCCACGAGCGAGGAGAACAGCGAGACGGGGATGATCCCGAGGACGAAGTCGCTGGTGCTCTCGGCCTTGAGGTCGCTGGTGTCGTAGGTAGCGCTCGAGATGTCGAGGCCCTCGCCCGGGTGCAGGATGTTGCCGACGACGAGGCCGATCGCCAGGGCGAAGGTCGACATCACGATGAAGTAGCCCAGCGCGAGTCCGCCGACCTTGCCGACCGTGGCGGCCTTCGCGATGGAGCCGATGCCGATGACGATGGTGCAGAAGATGATCGGCGCGATCATCATCTTGATCAGTCCGACGAAGGCCTTGCCGACCGGCTCGAGCGTCGCCGCGAAGGCGGGAGCGACGAGTCCGACCACGACGCCGGCGACCACGGCGATGATGACGGCGATGTAGAGCCAGTGGTTCCGGTCGATGCGCCGCCGGGTCTTCGGAGGGGTGACCGCGGGGATCAACCGGTCGGACGGCGTCTGAGGCGTCTTCGCCATGGGGGTGTCCTTCTCTTCGTCGAGGTGAGGGGGTAGGACGATGGTGGCCCCGCCTCCGGAGCCCGGCACGGTTGCGTTCATACTGTTCACGGCGGGGCGCCCCGAGCGCTCGCTCACGAGGGAGTGGCATGGTCAGGACGCCGAGCGCACGCGGACCGCGCGGCAGCATCGCCGCGCGCCTGTTCGCCGTGCAGCTGCTGAGCATCCTGCTGATCGCCGCGGCGGCCGTCGCGGTGCTGGCCCTCGACGCGCGGAGCCGAGCGGGCGACGAGGCCGCCCAGCGGAGCCTCGTCGTGGCGCGGACGGTGGCCGACAATCCGTTCGTCCTCGAGTCGACGGCCGGCGCGGACCCCTCCGCGAGCCTGCAGCCGTACGCCGAGGAGGTCATGCGGGACACCGGCGTCGACTTCCTCACGATCATGGCCCCCGACCGCACCCGGTACACCCACCGCGACCGCGACCGGATCGGCCTGCCGTTCCAGGGCACGATCGAGCCCGCGCTGGAGGGGCGGACCTTCACCGAGACGTACGCCGGCACGCTCGGGCCCTCCGTCCGCGCCGTCGCGCCGATCGAGGACGCCGACGGCGCGGTCGTCGCGCTCGTGTCGGCGGGCGTCACGCTCTCGGCCGTGGACGCCTCCTTCGCCGCCCGCGTGCAGGTCGTCGCGTGGGGCGCGCTCGGGGCGGTCGCGCTCGGCGCGCTCGGCTCGTGGCTCCTCGCCCGCTACCTGCGCCGCGTCACGGGCGGGCGGGGCCCGGAGCAGATGAGCCAGGTCTTCGCCTACTACGAGTCCGTCCTGCACTCGGTGCGGGAGGGGCTGCTGCTGGTCGACGACCGCGGCCGACTGGTGCTCGCCAACGACCACGCGCTGGAGCTGCTCGGGCTCGAGGGCGTGCGGACGCCGGTGCCGGTCGCCGAGCTCGACCTCCCCGTCGCCCTGCGCGAGCTGCTGCAGGACGACGAGCCCGTCTCGGACCGCCTGGTCGTGGCCCGCGAGCGGATCCTCGTGGTGAACGAGCGGCCCGCCGCCTCCCCCGGCGCCCGCCCCCTGGGCACGGTCGTCACGCTCCGCGACCGCACCGAGCTGCAGCGGGTGAGCGGCGAGCTGGAGTCACTGCGCACCCTCTCGGACGCGCTGCGCTCGCAGACCCACGAGTTCTCGAACCGCCTGCACACCATCGCGTCGCTGATCGAGCTCGGCCGGCCCGACGAGGCGCTCGCGTTCGCCGCCGGCGAGCTGAACCTCAGCCAGCGCCTGGCCGACCGGGTCCTCGGCTCCGTGCAGGAGCCGGTGATCGCCGCCCTGCTGCTGGGCAAGGCCGCGCAGGCCCGCGAGCGCGGCGTCGAGCTGCACTTCGAGACGCACCTCGAGCCCGGCACGCAGGGGCTGGAGCCCGGGGACCTCGTGACGGTGCTGGGCAATCTGATCGACAACGCCCTCGACGCGGCCGCCTCCTCCGCTCCGGACCGCGAGCCGTGGGTGGAGGTCTACCTCGGCCTCGCGGAGGGCGAGCTGGTGGTGCAGGTGTCGGACAGCGGCCCCGGAGTCGCGAGCGCCGCCGACGTCTTCGCGCGCGGCTACTCGACGAAGGAGTCGGACGGCTTCGGCCGCGGCATCGGCCTGGCGCTGGTGCAGCAGGTGGTGGAGCGGCTCGGCGGCTCGATCGAGGTCTCGCGCCACGTCGGCGCGGTGTTCACGGTGCAGCTGCCGCTGCCCGCGCGGGTGGCGTCGTGATCCGGGTGCTCGTCGTCGAGGACGAGCCGCTGACCGCGAGCGCCCACGCCGACTACGTCCGACGGGTCGACGGCTTCGAGGTGGCCGCGGTCGCCGGCAGCGGGGCGGAGGCGATCCGGGCCCTGCGCGCGGACCCGGGCATCGGGCTGATCCTGCTCGACATGAACCTGCCGGACATGGGCGGCCTCGACCTCTGTCGGGCCGTCCGGGCGGCGGGCCTGGACGTCGACGTCATCGCGATCACCGCCGTCCGCGACGCCGCGAACGTGCGCGCCTCCGTCGCCGCCGGCATCGTGCAGTACCTGATCAAGCCGTTCGTCTTCAGTTCGTTCGCCGCCAAGCTCGCCAGCTACCGGTCGTACCGCGAGCGGATGCACGGCGCC
>NZ_PSUC01000200.1:0-2170 GCF_002931635.1 Rathayibacter sp. AY2B7
CGCCGCGTCAGCCGTCCCAGCCGCCGGGGAGGTCGCGGACCACCCGCCAGCGCGGGTCGAGCTGCGTCGCCGCCCCTCCGTTCCACGCGCGGCTGTGGAACCACGGCGCGATCACGTCGGCGCCGCCGTGCACGTGGTCGCCGAGATGCGCGCCCCAGTACGAGAAGGTCGAGTTCGTCAGCACCAGGCGGCGGGACGCGGCCAGCAGGGCGAGCTGCTGCGGCACCGGCGTCCCCGCCCCCGGGAAGCGCACCTCGAGGCCCTCGAGGACGCGGGCCAGCTTCACCCGGCACCAGTCGAGGTCGTCCGACACGATCAGGACGCTGCGCACGGGCTCCCGCTCGCGGGCCAGGGCGAGCGCCGCGTCGACGTACTCGACCACGTCGAAGGAGTAACGGCCGCGGAAGGCCGGGACGCTGTAGTAGTCGCCGCGCCGGATGTTCACGGTGAGGTCCGCCTCCGGTCGCGCCGCCGCCACCAGAGCGGTGAAGGGGCCGCCGGGCGGGAGCAGCATCGTCGCGACGAAGTCCGCCAGCTCATCCGTCGTGAACTCCACGCCGAGCTCCTGGTGGACGCTCCCGAGCTCGCGGGGGCTGAAGAACGACATCTCCGCCGGGGGCACCACGAGCTCCTCCAGGACCCGCGGGAAGACCTCCGCCCACTCCGCGGTCCTCCGCGTCGCGCGCACCGCGGTCGGCACCCCGCGGCTCCGACGGGCGTGGGCCTGCAGCCAGAAGTAGGCGAGGTTCCCGACCCCGAACGACTCGCCGGGCAGCAGCACCGTCGTGCCCCGTCGGCGGAGGGGCGCCAGCAGCGCCGAGCGGACGTCGCCGAGCGTCACCACCGGGGGCCTCCCCCGCTCAGGAGAGCTCTCCGAGCGCCACGAGCTGGGCGAAGCCGGGGTGCGCGGCCCGCACCTCCTCGAAGGTGCCGGCCCCCTCGATCCGGCCGCCGTCGAGGAAGAGCAGCCGATCGGCGCCGCGCACGGTCGAGAGCCGGTGGGCGACCACGAGGACGGTCATGCTGCCGTGCAGCTCGGCGACGGCCCGCGAGATCTCGTGCTCCGTGCGGTTGTCGAGCGCCGACGTCGCCTCGTCGAGGACGAGGACGGAGGGGCGCCGGTACAGCGCCCGGGCGAGGCCGAGCCGCTGGCGCTGGCCGCCGGAGAGGCGGACGCCGCGCTCGCCCACGCGGGTGTCCAGACCCTGCGGCAGCCCGCCGACGAACTCCTTGAGCTGCGCCGTCCGCAGCACCTCGCGCACGCGCTCGTGGTCGACCTCGGCCGCCGGCACCCCGAAGGCGACGTTCGCGGCGACGGTCGCGTCCAGGAGGAACACGTCCTGCGGCACCACGCCGAGCCCCGCGTACCAGGCCGCCGGGTCCTCGTCGATCGGCCGCCCGCCGCAGAGGATCCGGCCGCTCGTGGGCGGGAGCAGGCCGAGGACCAGGTCGAGGAGGGTGCTCTTGCCGGCGCCGCTGGATCCGACGAAGGCGGTCGTGGCGTTCCGCTGGATCACCAGCGAGACGTCCCGCACCACGTCCACGTCGGAGTCGGCGTAGCGGTACGTGACGTGCTCGAGCGCGATGTCGCCGGAGTAGCGGCCGCCCGGCCCGGGCGTCTCGTCGTGCGCCCCCTCGGAGGCGAGCTCCTCGGCCGCCTCGGAGACGATCCGCAGCCCCGCCTGCCCGCTGCGCACGATCGCGAAGGTGGCCGAGACGCGGTTGAGCGTCGGCAGGGCGCGGAGGGAGGCGGCCGCGAAGACGCCCAGGACGGAGAGCGCCTCGGCGCCGGAGCCGGTGGCGACCAGGATCCCCGAGACGCCCACGACGGCGACGACGAAGCCGATCTCGAGCAGGTACTTCGGCAGCTCCGAGACGAGCGAGAGGGAGCGCAGAGCCTGGGCGCTGCGGCGCTTGGCCCCGCTGAAGCCGGCGACCAGGCTCGCCGCGCTCGAGGTCAGGCGCGCCTCGCGGAACCCGTCGAGCGAGGGGAGCAGGAACTGCCACGACTCCAGCGCGGCCTCCGCCATCTCCTCGCCGATCCGGCCCTGCCGCCGCCGCAGGAGCGCCTGGACGCCGCCGAGCAGCACCGCGAAGAAGACGGCCGCGAACAGAGTCGCGACCGGCGAGGCGACCAGCAGGATCGCGACGATCGCGACGAGCACCAGCA
>NZ_PSUC01000201.1:0-2165 GCF_002931635.1 Rathayibacter sp. AY2B7
CCGGCGAAGAAGACGGGGGTCGCGTAGCTGAGGATCGCGAGGACCCGCAGGACGATGTCGGGCATCCGGTCCCGCTTGCGGGCGGCGATCGCGCCGAGCGGCACGCCGACGACCAGAGCGACCAGGAGCGCGTAGACGGCGAGCTCGAAGGTGGCGGCGCCGTAGACGGCGAGGACCTCGGTGACCGGGCGGTTGTCGCTGATGGTGGTGCCGAAGTCGCCGCGCAGGACGCCCCCGAGGTACTCGACGTACTGCACCAGCACGGGGCGGTCGTAGCCGGCGGCCGCCACCCGGGCGGCCAGCTCGGCCCCGGAGAGCCGTCCGCCGAGGGCGGCGGTGATTGGATCGCCGGTCAGGCGCATCAGGAAGAAGACCATCGTGACGAGGATGAGCACCGTCGGGACGATCAGCAGGAAGCGGAGGAAGAGATAGCGCAGGAGGGGGTTCGAGGCGCTCTTCACGCCGCGACGCCCGGGGAGGACGAGGGGCAGTGAGACGGACACGGGGCTCCTTCCGGCAGGGCCGGTCGCTCCGGCCCGTCTCACGCTAGGGAGTGGGTCCCGCGCTCCTCGCCGTCAGGATTCGCGTTCTCGGAGCGGCCGTTCCGACAGCTGTCTGAACGGCTCCGGAGCGCCTCGCGCGCTCACCTGCGCGCGGGAAGAGGGGACTGCGGCTTGGTCACTCCGTAGGCGAAGGAGGTCTCGATCGAGGCCAGGGCGGGGATCATCCGGATCCTCGTGCGCACCAGCGTCTCGTACCCCTCGAGGTCCTCGACGGCGATCTTGAGGAGGAAGTCGCTGTCGCCCGCCATCAGGTACGCCTCCGTCACGTGGGGGATCCCGCGGATGGCCGTCTCGACCTGCTCGACGATCTCGGGGCTGTGGCTCTCGAGGCGCAGGCGTACGAAGGCGGTGATGGCCAGGCCCACCGCGCGGGGGTCGACGACGGCGCGATAGCCGATCAGCACGCCGTCCTCCTCGAGCCGGCGCACGCGGCGCAGGCACGGTGAGGGCGAGAGGCCCACCCGGTCGGCGAGGTCCTGGTTGCTGAGTCGGCCGTCCTGCTGGAGCTCCTGCAGGATGCGCATGTCGATGTCGTCCACGCTGCCGATCCTGGCAGATCCTGCCGCTACCACCCGATTACGCGCTCGGATCCGCAATCGCCCGCCTCCTCCCCCGACCTAGCCTCGGAGGGTCGGCATCCACCGGCCCCGCCGAGAGGACCGCCATGACCAGATCCGCCCTCACCGGGACCGTCGCGATGATCGCGACGGTGGCCACCTGGGCCGGATTCGCCCTGAGCATCCGCGGGATCGGCGGGTCGGGCCTCACCACGGTCGACGTCGCGCTCCTGCGCTTCGGGATCCCGCTGCTGGTGCTGGCACCGGCGCTCCCCGGCGCGATCCGGGCGATCCGGCGCGAGTCGCCGCTCACCCTCGCCTGCCTCGCGGTCGGCGCCGGGCTGCCCTACTTCCTCACGGCCGCCGCGGGCGGGAGCCTGACGAGCGCGGCGCTCGTGGGCCTGGTGATCCCCGGCTCGGTGCCGGTCTTCGTCGCTCTGCTCGCCCTCCTGCTGATGCGCGAGCGCCCGAGCGGCGCCCGCCTGGCCGGACTGGGCGCGATCGTCGTCGGCGTCGTCGTCATCGTGGTGCTCACCTCGGCGGCGTCGGTCGCCCTCGGCATCGGCACCCTGCTCGCCGCCGGGATCCTCTGGGCGGTGTACACGCTGGGCCTCCGGCGGACCCGGCTGACCCCGGTCGCGGTGCTCCTGGTGGTCTGCGCCCCCTCCTTCCTCCTGAGCCTCGTCGCGGCGGTCACCGGCGCCCTGCCCTCCACCCTGTTCTCGGGGTCGGCCTATCCGAGCGCCGTCGCGGTGTTCGGCCTCGTCCAGGGCGTCGGCGTCGGGATCGTCGCCGCGCTCGCCTACACCGTCGCCGTCCGCTCCCTGGGCGCGGGCCGCGCCGCGGCCTTCGGGTCGCTGAGCCCCGTCGTCACCGCCCTGGTCGCGCTGCCGCTCTTCGGCGAGACGCTGCCGGCGAGCGAGGTCGTCGGGCTCGCCCTGATCGTGCTCGGCGTGATCGCCGCCCGCAAGCGGGACCGGATGCCCGACATCGTCCTGCGGGTCCTCGCGATCCTCAGCTACGCCACCCCCGTCTTCTTCGCCGG
>NZ_PSUC01000202.1:0-2067 GCF_002931635.1 Rathayibacter sp. AY2B7
GACTGTCCCGCGGCGAGCGGATGCGCAGTGGGCGGCCGCCCAGGCGGACGGTCCCCTCGGTGCCGTCGTCGGCGCGGATGAGCGCGCGGAGGAACTCGGTGCGGCCGGAGCCGACGAGGCCGGCGATGCCGACGACCTCGCCGCGGCGGACGCTGATCGACTCCGGCCCGACTCCGCTCGGGTGGACGACGCCCGTGGCCTCGAAGTGCACCTCCGCGTCCGGGGCGACCGGGTGGCGCCGCTCGAACGAGAGCAGCTCCCGGCCGACCATCCGCCGCACGATGTCCTCGGACGAGGTCTCGCCGATCGGAGCGTCGTAGGCGGGCCGACCGTCGCGGAGGACCACGACCGTGTCCGACACGCTCATCACCTCCGGCATCTTGTGCGAGACGTAGATGACGCCGACGCCGCGCCCGTGGGCGATCTCGCGGACCCGGGTGAGGACCCCCTCGACGTTGTGCTCGAGCATGCTCGTCGTCGGCTCGTCGAGCGCGACGATCTTCGCGCCGAAGGCGAACGCCCGGGCGATGGTGAGCGCGTGCCGCTGCGCCGGGCTGAGCCGGCCGACCGGGGTCCTCGCCTCCATCGGGAAGCCCATCAGGTGGACGTCCTTGAGGGCCCGGTCGATGTCGTCCTGGGCGGACGCGCGCTGCTTGCGCGTCCGCCCGAGGAGCAGGTTCTGCATCACCGTGAGCTGGGGCACGATGGCCGGCTCCTGGTGCGCGATGCGGACCCCCTCGGCGAGCGCCTGGCGGGAGGTGTACTCCATCCGCCGGACGCCGTCGATCGTGATCGAGCCGCGGTCCGGACGCAGCGCCCCGCCGAGGATGTTCAGCAGGGTGCTCTTGCCCGCGCCGTTCTCGCCGGCGAGGGTGCGGATCTCGCCGCGGTCGAGCGTGAAGCTCACGCCGTCCAGGGCGCGGACGCCCGGGAACGATTTCGCGATGCCGCGGACCTCGAGCAGATGCTCGGCCATGTTCCGTCTACTTCCTTGTCGAGGAGGTCGTGGGGAGGGAGGAGGTGACGGGTTACGGCATCCCGGTCTCGTACTGCGCGACGTTGGTGCTGTCGATGATGAACGCGGGGACGTCGATCCACGCGGGGACCTTCTTCCCGGCGAGCAGGTACAGCGCGGCGTCCACGCCGGTCGCGCCCTCGGTGGTGGGCAGCTCGCTGACGGTGGCGGTGTAGTCGCCGGCCAGGATCTGCTTCTTGGCCTGCGGGATGCCGTCGGTGCCGACCAGGATCACCTTGCCGGTGAGGCCCTTCGCGTCGATGGCGGCCTGGACGCCGAGCGCCATGCCGTCGTTCTGCGAGTAGAAGGCCGCGATGTCGGGGTTCGCGGTCAGCATCGTGGTCGCGATCTCCTGCGCCTTGGTCTGGTCCCACGAGGCGGTCTGGGAGGCGACGAGCTCGAGGTTCTCGTGCTTCGCGAGGGCGGCGGTGAAGCCGTCCCCGCGGTTGATCGCGTTGGAGGAGCCCGGATCGCCCTCGATCATCGCGACCTTGCCGCCGTCGGGCAGCTTGTCGGCGATGTAGTCGGCGGCGGTCGCGCCGATGGTGGTCGCGTCGGGTCCGACGTAGACGGTGCCGGCCACGCCGCTCTTGGCGTCGTTGAGGACGATCGCGGGGATGCCGTCGGCGAGCGCCGACTCGAAGATCGAGTCGAGGCCGGTGGCCGAGATCGGCGAGGCGAGGATGGCGGAGCAGCCCTGGTTCATGGCGCTCTTGGCCTTGTCGAGCTGCTCGGTGATCGAGGACTCGTCGGTGACGTCGAAGGTCTGGTAGTCGACGCCGAGCTCCTTCGCGCGGTTCTCGAAGCCGTCGCGCTCGTAGCCCCAGAACTCGTTGGAGAGGGTGCGGGTGATGTAGCAGAGCTTCGCGCCGTCCGGCACGGTGGGGGTGCCGAGCGAGGAGGCGACCTCGTCGGCGGGGGTCTGCGCGGAGGCGTCGACGAGCGACACGATGTCGGCGCCGGAGCCGGAGCCGCCGGCGGATCCGCCGCCGTCTCCGTCGGGCGAGGCCGAGCATCCGGCGAGGAGCGTCAGGGAGGCGAGGCCGGCGAGG
>NZ_PSUC01000203.1:0-2024 GCF_002931635.1 Rathayibacter sp. AY2B7
GCCGCCGGGCAGGCGGACCACCATGTCGGCGCGGCCGCGGCCCGCCTCGCCCTCGAGCCCGAACTGCACGTCGAAGTCGACCCGCTGGGTGAGCCCGGCGGCCTCGACGACGTTCCGCAGCTGCGTCTCGCCCCAGGCGCCGCGGCTCGTGGTGGAGCGGAGCGCGGATGCGAGGGTCTCGGTCGTCGAGCGCAGCTGCTCGCCCGCCGCCCGCTGACCCTCGAGCTGCTCGGTGATCGCCCCGAACTGGGCGGCGCGCTCGCGCTCGAGCCGGCCGACCGCCTCCTGCATGCCGCGCAGGCTCTCGGCGACGGGGGAGAGCGTCTGCAGGATGCGCGCGTCGTGCCGCTCGCGCTCGGCGACGACGCGCAGCTGCTCCTGGAGCTCGCGGATCTGGTCGCGGGCGGAGCCGAGGTGCTCGCGGTGCTGTTCGACGACGGCCTCGTGCCGCTCCTCCAGGCCCTCAGCGCGGGCGCGGGCCGTCGCGAGGTCGAGGGCGAGGGCGGCGTCGGGCGTGCGGGAGCGGGCGAGGAGGACGGCCACGACTCCCGCGAGGAGCGCGCCGACCACCAGGCCGAGGACGAAGGAGAGATCCATGCCGCCGATGACACCATGCACCTCCGACATCGAGCGATCGACGCGCCACGACCACCGAACGAGGGCCAGGACGCCCTGCGACCGCCTCGTAGACTTCGCGATCATGGGGAATCACCACCGCTCATCGCGCCTGCTCACGGCCGCGCTCGCTCTCGCCGTCGGGCTCGGCACCGCCCTCGTTCCGATCACCTCCGCCTCCGCCGCCGAGGACGCGCCGTCGACCGTCTCGGTCGAGACCGGCGCTCTCGACGCGTCCGTCGACCGCGCCGACCTCGGCGTCCCGGACCAGTCGACGCAGTACAGCGCCGAGGAGACGAAGAGCTTCCGCGCCGGCTTCATCGTCAGCGACGCCCAGTTCTTCGACGGCGACGCGCTGAGCACCGGTCAGGTGCAGTCGCTCCTGAACGAGAAGGGCAGCCGGTGCTCCACCGCCGGCACCGCCCCCTGCCTCAAGAACTTCTCGCAGGCGACGCCGTCCAAGGCGGCGGACGCGATGTGCAGCGCCTACCAGGGCTCCGGCAGCGAGTCGTCGGCCTCGATCTTCACGCGCGTCGGCCTGGCCTGCGGCATCAACCCGCTGGCCCTGGTCGTGCTCGTGCAGAAGGAGCGCAGCCTCGTCACCGACGCGACGCCGAGCCCCGAGGACTACGCCAAGGCGACCGGCTACAACTGCCCGGACACCGCGGCGTGCGACCCCGGCTCGGCGGGCTTCTTCACGCAGGTCTACAGCGCGGCCCGCCAGTTCAAGCGCTACGCCAACCCGCCCGGCTCCGGCTCGAACTTCACCACCTACGCTCCGGGCACGACGCCGAACGTCGCCTACTACCCGAGCACCGCGTGCGGCTCCTCGCCGGTCACCATCCGCAACCAGGCCACGGCCGACCTCTACTACTACACGCCGTACCAGCCCAACGACTACGCGCTCACCGGCTCCGGCAACGCGGCCTGCGCGACCTACGGCAACATCAACTTCTGGTACCTCTTCAGCGACTGGAACCCGAACGGCACCCTGGCCAACGCCGGGATCGCCCCCGCGGGACGCGTCGACGCCCCGCGCATCTCGGGCAGCACGCTGAGCGTGTCCGGCTGGGCCGTCGACCCGACGACGCAGCAGGCCGCGCTGACCACGACGGTCACGGTGACCGGCCCCGACGGCACCCGCACGGTCCGCACGCAGACCGCGAACGGCGACCGCGGCGACATCCCGGGCGAGTACTCCAACGCCGGCCGCGCCCACGGCTTCGGCGCCACCACGCCCGTCTCGGCACCCGGCACCTACCAGGTCTGCGTCTCCACCGACTCCGTCGACTGGAACCGCTGGGTCGGCTCGGGCGACTCCCGCGGCCCCGGCCGGAAGGATCTCGGCTGCTCGACCGTGAGCACGTCGGCCGGGATCGACGTCTCGCGTCTGGCCGGCACCGACCGCC
>NZ_PSUC01000204.1:0-1999 GCF_002931635.1 Rathayibacter sp. AY2B7
ACCGTGCCTGACCGCAGGCCCACAGAGACCGGCAGAAGCGCTCGCGACGTGCGGGTGCCGCGGCGACCGGAGGCCGCCGGACACGACGGAGCCCCGGCCCCTCGAGGGCCCGCGGTGCGCGGGAGGTCTCGAACGGCCGGGGCTCCCCGGGTCGTGCTGCGCCTAGAGGCGGGCGGGCGCCTGGGAGTGCGCGGCGTGCTCGTCGCGGAGCATGCCGAGCACCTGGGCGCGGAGGTCCTCCGGCGCCGTCTCCTTGCACGCCCGCTGCACGGCGACCGTCAGAACCACGCCGACCTTCGCCTCGTCGGCGCAGTCGACGCATCCCGCCATGTGCTCGCGGATGTCGGCGGCGTCCTCCTTGCACAGCTCGTTGTGGAGGTACTCCTCGAGCTCGGCCTTCGCCTTCGTGCAGCCGCTGTCGGTCATTTCGTGCTCCCGGAAGTGAATGCGGCGCGGAATCCGCGCTCGCGTGCGTAGTCGGTGAGTCGTTCGCGCAGCATGCGCCGGCCGCGGTGCAGCCGGCTCATGACGGTCCCGACGGGGGTCTTCATGATGTCCGCGATCTCCTGGTAGGAGAAGCCTTCGACATCGGCGAAGTAGACGGCGAGCCGGAAGTCCTCCGGGATCGCCTGGAGCGCCTCCTTCACCGCGGTGTCGGGGAGGTGGTCGATCGCCTCCGCCTCGGCCGAGCGGCTGGAGGTGGCCGTGGTCGACTCGGCGCCGCCCAGCTGCCAGTCCTCGAGCTCGTCGATCGCGCTCTGGTAGGGCTCGCGCTGCTTCTTGCGGTACGAGTTGATGAACGTGTTCGTGAGGATGCGGTAGAGCCAGGCCTTCAGGTTGGTGCCCTGCTCGAACTGGCGGAACGCGCCGAAGGCCTTCGCGAAGGTCTCCTGCACGAGGTCCTGCGCGTCGGAGGGGTTCTTCGTCATCCGCAGACCGGCCGCGTAGAGCTGGTCGATGAAGGGCAGCGCCTGCTGCTCGAAGAGGGAGCGGAGATCGACGGGATCCTCGACCGGGGCGTCGTCCAGCGACTCCTCGACGGTCTCCACGATCGTCTGCTCCGCGTCGGCGGGCTCGAGAGCCTCGTCGGCGGGGGTGGTGCGGGGTTCGTCGTCGCGAGTCATCACGAGCGATTCTAGAGCGGCGGCGCGGCGGACGACCGGGGTTGCGGCGCGAGGGCGCCTCCGGGCGACGGGCCTTCTGCTCCGGAGGACCGGGGGTGCTGCCGTCATGCTCCGCCTCCGTCACGCTCCTGACGACGCCCTGCGCGCCGACTATCCTGACAACCGATGGTCTTCTCGCGTTATTCCGCTCCCGAGTTCGATCCGTACGGCGACGCCCGTGCGCTCCCCGGCGACGACGCCTGGCCCGCACCCCTCGCGGCCGGCGCTCTCGACGCCGAGGTCGGCCTGCCCGGCTCCAAGTCGCTGACCAACCGGGAGCTGGTGCTCGCCGCTCTGGCGGACGGACCCTCCACGCTGCGGGCGCCGCTGCACTCCCGCGACAGCGCCCTGATGATCGAGGCGCTGCGCTCGCTCGGCACCACGATCCGGGAGTCCGGCTCGACCGGCGGCTTCGGCGCCGACCTGGTCGTGGAGCCCGCGGAGGAGCTGCTCGGCTCGACGACGATCGACTGCGGGCTCGCGGGCACCGTGATGCGCTTCGTCCCGCCGCTGGCCGGCCTCGCGCTCGGCCCCACCACCTTCGACGGCGACGCGTACGCGGCGAAGCGGCCGATGGGGGCGACGATCGCATCCCTCCGCGCGCTCGGCGTCGACGTCGCCGACGACGGCCGCGGCGCGCTCCCCTTCACCGTCCACGGGTCCGGGGCCGTCCGGGGCGGCGACGTCGTCGTCGACGCCTCGCGGTCGAGCCAGTTCGTCTCGGCGCTCCTGCTGGCCGGCGCCCGCTTCGAGGAGGGACTGCACCTGCGCCACGAGGGCAGCACCGTCCCCTCCCGGCCCCACATCGACATGACCGTCGCCGCGCTGGCGGCACG
>NZ_PSUC01000205.1:0-1993 GCF_002931635.1 Rathayibacter sp. AY2B7
AGCGCGATCCGGTCGCCAGGAGCCGCGGCGAGCGCCCACGGACCCGCCACCCCTTCGTCGCCGTGCACGACGAAGTCGACGGCGATCGAGCGCCGCTCGAGGTCGACCGAGCGGACGGTGTAGGTGCGGCGCACGGGCAGCTGCTCGGGGGCGACGCTCGCCCGGAGCGCGTCGAGGTCGAAGGGCGGCTGGAGGTCGGAGCCGCGCGGCGGGAGCAAGAGCTTCACGTAGCGGTCGGTCGCGGCGAGGCGCTCGGGGTCGGACTCGGCGAGGAACGCGTCGAGCCCGTCGCCGCCGAGGTGCACGCGGACCAGGTGGCCGGTGAGGCGCTCGGTCCGCAGCACGGTGAGCACGTGCTGGCTGCGGGCGCGGCGCGGGCGGTCGGGGGACGGGGCGGCGTCGGTCATCCGTCCAGCATGCCCGGTCGCGCTCGGTGCGGGCCGAGTGCGGGCCGCTCGCGGGCGGGCGGGCGTCGAGGGGTCACGAACGGTCGCTTCCGACGGGCGGAGGGGACCGTTCTCGACGCATCGGAGCGGTCCGGGGGGCACGGCCGGGACATCCCGGCGCCGAGCGCGAGGCGGCGGCGCGAGCGCGCGTACGGACGAACGCGCGCCGAGGGGTCACGAACAGTTGCTTCCGAAGGACGGAAGGAGCCGTTCGCGACGCATCGGAGCAGGCCGAGGGCACGGACGGGGCATCGCGGCGGGGATCCGCGCGAGGCGGCGGCGCGGGCGGGCGCTGATCCGTCGCTCACGGCCCGCGGAGGAGCGCAGGACGGGCCGTCCGCGACGGATCGGAGCGGGCCGGGCGCGCCTGGGCGCCGCATGCGGAGCGAGCGCGTGCCTGCCGGAAGGCGCCGGGCGTCGATCCGTCACGAACGGCCCGTGCGGGAGGACGGAACGGGCCGTCAGCGACGGATCGGAGCGGGCGGCCGGAGGCCCTAGCCGACGGAGCGGAGCGGACAGCAGCGCACGTCGGCGGAGCGGGCGGCGCCGCGGCCGACGGCCCGGCGGACGGCCGGTGGCGCGAGGTGCGCTCACGCGGGGCGCGGCGGCGGGGGCGCGCCTACTCTCGCTTGATGACTGCGACGGCTCCGCGACTCCGGCACGACCGACTGGTCGCCCCCGACGTGCTGCGCGGAGTGGCGGTGGCGGCCATGCTCGTCGCGCACGCGATGCCGCTCGTGCCGAGCGCCCGCACGGGGGTCGTCGGGTTCCTGGCGTGGAACGTCAACGATCTCGCGTCGCCGCTGTTCGCGCTGGTGATGGGGATGTCGGCGGCCCTGGTGCTCGCGCGGCCCGGCGCCTCACCCGGGCGGGTGCTGCTGCGGAACGCGATCCGCGGCGCGGTGCTCGTGGCACTCGGCGTCTGGCTCGAGACCTGGGGCAGCTGGATCGCGATCGTGCTGCAGTACCTCGGCGTCGTGCTCGTGCTCGGCACGCCGCTGCTCCTCCTCCGCTCCCGGACGATCGCCGCGCTGGCCGCCGTGCTCGCGCTCGCCGCCGGGCCCGCGAACGCCGCGGTCGCCGCCGCCGCACCCGGCTCTCCGCTCGCTCTCTGGCTCTTCACCGGGCCGAGCTACCGCGCGACCAACCTGCTCCCCTTCTTCCTCCTCGGAGCCCTGCTGCTGCGGCACGGCGCGCAGCGCGACCGGCTGCTGCCGGTGCTCGCGGCGGTCGCGGTCGTCGCGTATCCGGTGCGGCCGCTGGTCGCGCTCCTGCTCGGCGTGGAGTCGCCCTCCGGCAGCCTCCCGGACACCCTGCACGACCTCGGGCTCGTGCTCCTGGCCTACGTCGCGGTGGTGCTGCTGACCACGTCGCGCTCCACCGCTGTCCAGCGGCTGCTGGTGCCGCTCCGGGCGATCGGCACGCTCGCGCTCTCGGTCTACGTGCTGCAGGTGGCGCTCGTCGCAGCGCTCGCGCGGGCGGGCCTCGGCTACTCCGCCGACACTCCGCTCGCCGCTCTCGCCCTGGTGCTCGGGCTGTGCACGGCC
>NZ_PSUC01000206.1:0-1914 GCF_002931635.1 Rathayibacter sp. AY2B7
CTGCTGCTGACGGCCGCCCGCTGGCTCGCGGGCAGCGTCGCGCGGGCCCACGTCGGCACGGCCCGTCTCCGGAGGGCCCACGACGCCGAGCGCCCCTCCTTCCGAGGTCACCGTGCCCCTGCCTCCCCGGCCCGCCGACGCCGCGGTGCTGCTGCGCGAGCAGCGGGAGGTCGGCGTGCTCTGCGCTCGGCGGGCCGGCGGGGTGCTCACCGCCGCCTCAGCCCTGCACCTGCTCGCCCTGACTCCGGCCCAGCTGCTGACGGTGGTGCCGAGCGCCGCGCTGCTCGTCGTCTCGGCGCTCGTGCAGCTCGCGCCCAGCCGGTCCGTCGCGACGGGGGCGAGGGCGGTCGCCCTCGGGCTCGCGCTGGACGTCGCGGCGCTCGTCGCGTTCCTCTCGCCGGACGTCGACGCCTCCCTCCGAGCCGTCCTGAGCGGGATCACGATGCTCACCTCGATGGCGCTGCCGTGCGCGATGCTCGCCGTCGGCGCCTGGCGGGGCCTGCCCTGGGCCGCGGTCCTGGCGCTGCTCCCGGTCCTGGTCCTCGGGGCGGCGACGACGGGGGCGTCCGGGCGCGCGCCGTTCGTCCTCCTCTCGATCGTCGTCTGCTGGGCCCTGCTGCTGACGGCCGCCCGCTGGCTCGCGGGCAGCGTCGCGCGGGCCCACGTCGGCACGGCCCGTCTCCGGAGGGCCCACGACGCCGAGCGCCGCTCCAGCGAGACCGAGTCGCGGCACCGCGCCGACGCGCGGCTCATGCACGACACCATCCTGGCGACCCTGACGCTCGTGGCCCATCGGGGCGAGGGAGTGCCGGCTCCGGTGCTGCGCGACCGGGCGGCGGCCGACCTCGCGCTCCTGCGCGGTGTGGAGGCGGTGGACGAGCCGGAGCCGGCCTCCGGCGTCCGGCTGCCCGAGCCGCTCGCCGCGCTCGGTCGGCGGTCGGCGGAGGTCGGCGTCGAGGTGCGCTGGCACGGCGGTGCCCAGCCGCGGATCCGTGCGGAGGTGCTCGACGCCCTGGTGCGCGCGACCGGGGAGTGCCTCGAGAACGTGCGCCGTCACTCCGGGGCAGCGCTGGCGCACGTGAGCGTCGCGGAGGAGGCGGGCTCGCTCCGCGTCGTCGTCACGGACGAGGGGCGCGGCTTCGATCCGGCCGCGGTGCCGCCGGGGCGCCTGGGCCTCGCGGAGTCCGTCGTCGGCCGCGTCGAGGCGGTGGGCGGCACGGTCCGGGTCTTCTCGGCGCCGGGATCCGGCGCGACCGTGCTGCTGAGTGTGCCGCTGCTGAGCGTGCCGCTGTGAGCGGGACGCGGCAGGAGGAGGGGCCGGAGGACGGGACGCTCCTCGAGCTGGTCCGCGCGGCGGATCGGAGCCCCGGAGCGCTGTGGAGCATCCGCGAGCGCCTGACGCGGCCGAACCGCCTGAGCGGGAGCTACCTCGGGCTGGGCTTCCTCACCATGGCGGTGATGCTCGACATCCGCGGACTGATCTCGTACCTCTGGTCCCTCGACGCCCGGTCCGCGACCTGGGTGAGCGGTCTCTCCTGGCTGCTCGTGATCGTCGCGAGCGCGGCGGGGGCCGCGATCGCCCTGCGCCGCCACGGCGAGCTGCCGCGCTGGGCCTTCGCGGGCGTCCTCGGCGTCGACGTGATCGCGCTGCTGCTCGAGTTCGCCGACCACGCGCTGCCCACTCCGGCACCGATGTACTACCCGTCGGTCTGCGTGGGAGTGGGCGCGGGCGTGATCGCGCTGATCACCTTCCAGCCGCTCTCGCGCTCGTTCCTCGCCCTCGTGGTCCTGGTCGCGCTCGCGGCGCTCGGACTCGTCGGCCAGGCGCTGCTCGGCGACGGAGGCGCCGCCCTCGCGGTGGGCAACGTCCTCCTCGCCACCGCGCCGGCGGCCGTGTGCGTCGTCGTGCTGACC
>NZ_PSUC01000207.1:0-1909 GCF_002931635.1 Rathayibacter sp. AY2B7
CTCGTCGCCGTGCTCGATTCCGAGCGAGATGATCCCGAGGATCGACGCGGCGTTGACCGGGGTCGCGTCGCCCTTGGCGACGAGGACCTTCTGACCCGCCTCCTCCGCATCCTCTTCTCCCGCCCGCACTCCGCACGACAGGAACGAGCACCCATGACGCTGTCCACTCCTCAGACCGCCTACGCCTCCGCCAAGCTCCAGGGCACCGGAGTGGGACGCGGGCTGGCCCTCGGGCCGGTCCTGCGCATGCCGGAGCCGCTGCCCGAGCCCGAGGACACCGCCAGCACCCGCAGCGTCGCCCAGGAGGAGGAGCGCGCCGTCTCGTCGCTCTCCGCCACCGCCGCGACGATCCGCCACCGCGGCGAGCGGGCGGGCGGCTCGGCGAAGGACGTCCTCGACGCCCAGGCCCTGATGGCCGAGGACCCGTCCCTCGCGGACGACGTCAAGGTGCGGATCGCCGGAGGCAAGACCGCGGAGCGCGCCGTGCACGAGGCCTTCGCCGGCTTCCGCGACCTGCTCGTGGCGATGGGCGGCTACATGGCCGAGCGCGCGACCGACCTCGACGACGTCTCGCAGCGCGTCGTGGCGCACCTGCGCGGCGTCGCCGCTCCCGGCGTCCCCGAGTCGGACGAGCCGTTCGTGCTCGTCGCCCGCGACCTCGCTCCGGCCGACACGGCGCTGCTCGACCTCGAGAAGGTCCTCGGCCTGATCACCAGCGACGGAGGGCCGACCTCCCACACGGCGATCCTCGCCCGGGAGAAGTCGATCACCGCCATCGTCGGCACCACCGGCGCCCTCGACCTGCGGGACGGCCAGCTCGTCATCCTCGACGCCACCTCCGGCGTCGTGACGGTGAACCCCTCGGACGCCGAGATCGGCGCCGCGAAGTCCTCGATCGCTGAGCGCGCCGAGATGCTCGCCGCACCGGTCGTCCCCGGCGCGCTGGCCGACGGCCACGCCGTGCCGCTGCTCGCGAACCTCGGCTCGGCCGACGGCGCTGCGAACGCGGTCGAGCTCGGCGCCGAGGGAGTGGGGCTGTTCCGCACCGAGTTCCTCTTCCTCGACGCGAAGGAGGCGCCCTCGGTCGCCGAGCAGGCGGAGCAGTACACGCGCCTGCTCGCCGCGTTCCCCGGCCGCAAGGTCGTCGTCCGCGCGCTCGACGCCGGCGCCGACAAGCCGCTGAGCTTCCTCAACGACGACCACGAGGAGAACCCCGCCCTCGGTCTCCGCGGACTGCGTGCGCTCCGCGCCAGCGAGCAGATCCTCCGCGACCAGCTCACCGCCCTCGCCCAGGCCGATGCCGCGACCGACGCCGACCTCTGGGTCATGGCGCCGATGGTCGCGACCGTGGACGAGACCCGCTACTTCACCTCGATGGCGCGGGAGCTCGGCATCCGCACCGCCGGAGTGATGGTGGAGGTCCCCTCCTCCGCCCTGCTCGCCGACCGCATCCTCGGAGTCGCGGACTTCGCCTCGATCGGCACCAACGACCTGACCCAGTACACGCTCGCCGCCGACCGCATGCTCGGCACGGTCTCGGCGTTCCAGGACCCGTGGCACCCGGCCGTGCTCCGCCTCGTCGGCGAGGTCGGCCGCGCGGGAGCGGCGCTGGGCAAGCCCGTCGGGATCTGCGGAGAAGCCGCCGCCGACCCGCTGCTCGCCGTGGTCCTCGTCGGCCTCGGCGCCACCACCCTCTCGATGTCGCCGTCGGCTCTCGCCGACGTCCGCGCCGAGCTGGCCGAGCACACCCTCGACGACGCCAAGCGGTACGCGGAGCTCGCTCTCGCCGCCGACAGCGCCGCCGACGCCCGCTCCGCGGTCACCGAGGCGATCGCCGCCTCCTGATCCCGGATCACCAGCCCCACCCCCTGCACCACCCCGCCACTCGGGAGCCGGGACGCCTCAGGAG
>NZ_PSUC01000208.1:0-1857 GCF_002931635.1 Rathayibacter sp. AY2B7
CGGTAGGGCGCTGAGCACTCGCCTCCGAGCGACAGCACGGCCCGATCACCAGCGCGAACCCGCGCAACGGGCCGAACCCGCCCGACAGCCGATTCCCTCAGGGCAGCACGGGAGCACGGCAGCACGGCAGAACGGCAGAACGGCAGAGCGTCAGAACGGGGGCGGCCGGTCCTCGAACCTCAGGGTCGCGGGTGGGCCTGGACGGAGCCGTGCCTCGAGGCCCGGCGGGCGCGTGGTGATGCAGCGGCCGGTGGGGGTGGTCCAGTCGGCGGTGCCGTCGGGGTGGAGGACGTAGGTCCAGCGGTCGCCGTGCCGCACGTGGTGGTGGGCGACGCAGAGGCTGGCGAGGTTGCCGGGGTCGGTGCCGCCGCCGTTGCGCCACTCGACGACGTGGTCGGCCTCGGCGCTCGCGGCGGAGCGGGTGCAGCCGGGGAAGCGGCAGGTCACGTCGCGGAGCTGGAGGAGGAGCCGCAGCTCGCGGTGCGGCAGTCGGCGTGTGCGCCCGACCGAGAGGACGGCGCCCGTCCGGGGCTCGGTCAGCACGCGGGTGACGGTCGCGGGGACGAGGCTCCGGGCGACGTCTGCCGGGATCGGGCCGTAGCCGTCGAGCTCGGCGGAGGCGTCGTCGGCGCCGGACGCGGTGCTCGCCGACAGGGTGACCCGCACCTCGGCGTGCACGCCGGTGACGAGGGTCGGAACGGGCCGATCGGCACCGACCGAGTCGGGCACCGTGCCGATGACGTCCGCCTCGCAGAGGAGGTCGGCCAGAGCGTCGGCTCGCAGCTGGGCGAGGGTCCGCTCGTCGCCCGCTCCGGAGATCACGCCTGCGGCGCCCGCACCGGTGATTCCGGCCGGCTCCGCCCCGGTCGTCCCGCTCGACTCCGCCCCGCAGGAGCCCGCATCCGTGGCGGCAGGCGGCTCCGCCCCCGCCGGCCCCTCGGCGCCGTCGCGGAGGATCCGGGCGATCCGGTCGAGGCGGCTGTACGCCCCCACGGCGACCGGGGCGGGGAGGAGGGCGCAGAGCGTCGCCATGCCGTCGACCTCGGGGGTCAGCCAGACCGCGCGGTCCTCGCGGGCACGTCGGTGGCGCTCGGCGAGGGGCTGCTCGTGGAGCTCCTCCCGCAGCCGCGCCAGAGCGCGCCGCAGCTGCGTCGGCGTGGTGCGGGCCGCGAGCTCGGCCGCCCGCGTATCGAACGCGGCGCGGGAGCCCGGAGGCAGGGTGGCCGCGACGGCGCAGACGGCCTGGCCCGCCTCCCACCGCAGGCGCGCCCCGGCGAGGGCGGCGCGGGTGGCCGGCAGGTCTTCGACGAGGAGGCGCGCGTGGTCGAGCTCGCGGGAGGCGACCCGCTCGGAGACTCCGAGGGCGACCGCGAACTCCGCGCGGATCGACCGCTCGGCGAGGTCGCTCGACGCGTGGGGCGCCGAGCCGCGGGCGAACGACTCCGGATGCTCGAGCGCGGCCCGGTGCCCGGCGTGCAGCTCCTCGGCCGCGGCCAGGAGCAGCGGGGACGTCGAGCGGGCCAGCGCCGCGGCTCGGTCGCCGCGAGCACGCACCTCGCTGAGCACCGCCTCCGCTGCTGTCGACCCGCTGATCATCGTCATACGTGTATTCAATCAGCGACCACCGACACGGAAGCGACGGATCGTCACATCCGTGAAGAACCGGCGTGAAGCCCTCCTGTGGAGGGAGGGATCACCGCAGCCGGCGCCGCACATCCCCGCCGTCCTCGGGGCGGCGCGCGCAGGACACCGGCGCAACACCCCGCCACACGCACCGCCACGCCCCCCGCTCACCCGAACCGCACCGCCACGCCCCCGCTCACCCGAACCGCACCGCCACGCCCCCGCTCACCCGAA
>NZ_PSUC01000209.1:0-1802 GCF_002931635.1 Rathayibacter sp. AY2B7
AGCTGGGCCTCCCGGCGCGCGGGGACGGAGGAGAGCAGGACGGCGACGCTCGCCTCGCCCGCTCCCCGCCAGGCGACCTGGTCGATCACCGCGGGCGCGGATCCCGGGGCCGAGACGAGTGCCGTGAACGTGGTGCCGAGGGCGGTCGCGAGGCGGTCGACTCCGGTCAGCGAGATGTTGGCCTCGCCGGCCTCGGCCGCGACGATCGTCCGCCGGCTGATGCCCGAGCGCGCCGCCAGCGCGGACTGGCTCAGTCCGGCTCCGCGCCGCGCGAGACGGAGGTTGCCGCCCAGGTGGGCGAGGACGGGAGCCGACATGCGCACTATTCTGCACCGACAGGCCCCTGATGCTCCTAGGATGTGCAGAATGATGCACATCTCGCCTCTCCGGGGCCTCCGCTTCACGCGTCCGGAGTGGGCGCTCATCGGCATCACCGCGATCTGGGGCGGGACCTTCCTCGCCGTTCACATCGCGATGGAGCACAGTGGGCCGCTGTTCTTCGTCGGGATGCGGTTCGCCATCGCGGGGCTGATCAGCGCGGTCGTGTTCCACCGGTCGCTCCGGGGGATGCGGCGGATCGACCTCGCGGCCGGCGTCGCGATCGGGGTGATGATCTTCGCGGGCTACGGCCTGCAGAGCTACGGGCTGCAGACGATCCCGAGCAGCACCTCCGCGTTCCTGACCGCGCTGTACGTGCCGCTGGTGCCGCTGCTCCAGTGGGTCGTGTTCCGTCGCCGTCCGGGCGTGCTGACGCTGGTGGGCGTCGCGCTGGCGTTCGTCGGACTGCTCCTGATCGCGGGCCCGCAGCCGGGCGTCGCGCTCGGAGCGGGCGAGGTGGCGACGATCGTGAGCACGCTGCCGATCGCGGCCGAGATCATCCTGATCGGCCTCGTCGCCGGACGCGTCGACCTCGGCCGGGTGACCGTGGTGCAGCTGCTGGTCGCCGGCGCGCTCGGGTTCGCCTCGATGCCCCTCGCGGGCGAGGCGGTCCCGGCGTTCTCGGGGGCCTGGCTGATCCCCGCGCTCGCGCTCGGGGCGAGCAGCTGCCTGATCCAGCTGACGATGAACTGGGCTCAGCGCTCGGTCTCGCCGTCGCGCGCCACGATCATCTACTCGGCCGAGCCCGTCTGGGCCGGCCTGATCGGCCGCCTCGCCGGCGACCGGCTCCCCGCGCTCGCCCTGCTCGGGGCGGCATTCATCGTCGCGGGCACGCTCGTCAGCGAGCTGAAGCCGCGCCGCGAGCCTGCGCCGCCGGCTCTCAGGTGACGGCGGGGAGGGCGGCCGAGGCGACGAGCGCGCCGCCGGCGTCGGTGATCTCGACGGCGGCGACGGACTCGCGCAGGACGGCCGCGTTCATCTCGCAGTCGAGCTCCGCGGAGCTGCCGAGGAAGGAGCCGGACGGGAGCCGCTCACCGGAGCCGGTGACCAGCACGAGGTCGTAGCTCTCGCCGAGGGCGAAGCCGGTCCCGCGGAGGATCGTCTCGGTGCCCCAGGTGTGCGCCACGAGCGAGCCGTCGAGCGTCACGCCCTCAGTCCGCTCCTCGAAGGCGATCGCCTCGACGGCGCCGAGCGTCCCGGGCGGTCCCGCGACGGGCCGCTCCTCGGCGGACCGCAGGGCCGCTCCGGCGACGCCGCCCACGACGAGGAGCGCGGCCGCCGCGGCGACGGCCAGGACGGCACGGAGACGCGAGGCACGGCGGCGCGGGGCCCGGCGGCGCGAGGCACGCAGACTCTCCCCGCGCTCG
This sequence comes from Rathayibacter sp. AY2B7, assembly GCF_002931635.1. NCBI lineage: Bacteria > Bacillati > Actinomycetota > Actinomycetes > Micrococcales > Microbacteriaceae > Rathayibacter > Rathayibacter sp. AY2B7. The sequence continues at coordinate 1,746 of NZ_PSUC01000209.1, forward strand.
GGCCGCTCCCCGGCGAGCGCCGCGACGCGCGACCGCAGCTCCGGCGACGGCTCCGCC